>CAZNZI010000124.1:0-2179 GCA_964577475.1 uncultured Rhodospirillaceae bacterium | reverse complement strand
CGTGCCCGCCAGCATCGGCATCGAGCTTGGTGAGCCAGCGCACAAGACCGGCGCCTTTGACATGGAAGCGGCCGTTCCAGCCGCCTTTGTCTTCTTCATAAGTGAATTGGACGTCAGCGCCTTTGAGCCCGCCCCACCAGGCCTGCATCAGCATGGTGGTCGGTTGCGCCGCGCACGCCGGTCCTGCCGCCAAAAGGGCGAAAGCGAAGACCAGCGCGGCGCGGCGAGCCGGCATCAGCGCGGGTTACTCGACAGTGAGGCGCACATCGACGTTATTGCGCGTCGCGTTTGAGTAGGGGCACACCTCATGCGCCTTGTCGACGAGCGCCTGCGCCTTGGCTTTGTCCCAGCCGGGAATCTTTACCTTCAGCGCGATATCGAGACCGAAGCCATGGTCGATCGGGCCGATGCCGACATCGGCCGAGACGGTGGTATCGGCCGGCACGGTTTCCTTCGACTGCCCGGCGACGAACTGCATCGCGGACAGGAAGCAGGCCGAGTAGCCGGTGGCGAAGAGCTGTTCGGGGTTCACGCCCGCGCCATTGCCGCCGAGTTCCTTCGGCCGGGCCAGGGTGACGGAGAGCTTGTTGTCGTCGGTCGCGGCTTGACCGTCGCGGCCACCTTTGGCGCTGGCATGGGCGGTGTAGAGGACTTTCGGGTGTGCGGCCATGATGGTTCTCCCTGAGTTGGACTGCGTGCCGGTCTTGTATCAAGAAAATAGATTGTATGAAATTTAATTTTGAACAATCTATTTTGAAGCCTGCGTGACAGTCGTTTGGAGACCTTGTTCAGGGATTCTGGCTTTTTTGAAGCTGGGCCCGGAGCTGGTTGAGCTCTTCGCGGAGGGCCACCAGCTCGGGCAGGGTCTGACCGAATTGGCAGAACAGGTTGAAGGCGATGTCGCGGGCCTTGGCGCGCAGGTCCTGGGCCTTGGCGGTCAAGTTGACGCGCAACTGCCGCTCATCCTTCGGATCGCGGCTGCGCTTGAGGAAGCCGGCGCTTTCCATCCGCTTGAGTAAGGGCGTCAGCGTGCCGGAGTCGAGGAACAGCCGGTCGCCGATGTCCTTCACCGACATCCCATCCTGCTCCCACAGCACCAGCAGGACGAGGTACTGGGGATAGGTGAGCCCGTATTCGTCGAGCAGTGGCTTGTAAGCGCGCGTCACCGCATGGGCGGTCGAATACAGCGCAAAGCACAGTTGGTCGTCGAGGGTGGGAGTCTGAGCGCCGTCCGGCATGGCATTCCACCGTATGCGATGAAGTTGTGTGCAATTGAATAACATATCTGGAGAGGCGCCGACAGGACGGCAATCCCCTGCATAAAAACGTCAATTGCCGGAAGCATTTGGGGTCTTGGTAAATCGCCCGCGATTGGGCATCTTGGCTGCAATAATCAGACAACACGTCCTGCCGCCAAGAAGGTTCCACCATGAAAATCGCCATTCCGAAGGAGCGCCGCGACGGCGAAAACCGAGTCGCTGCCTCGCCGGACACCGTGAAGAAATACGTCGGCATGGGATTCGGCGTGGTGGTCGAAACCGGCGCGGGCGCCGGGGCGTCGATCCCCGATGATGCATTCGCCGCAGCGGGCGCCACGATCGGCAGCGATGCACGCGCGACTCTGGCCGAAGGCGACATCGTACTGAAGGTGGCGCGGCCGTTGACCGCTGGCGAGGGCAGTGACGAGATCGCGCAATTCAAACGCGGCTCGATCCTGATCGCGCATCTCGCGGCACTCCAGCACAAGGATCAGGCGAAGGCCTATGCGGGCGCGGGCGTGACCGCCTTCGCGATGGAACTGCTGCCGCGCATCAGCCGCGCGCAGAACATGGACGTGCTCTCCTCGCAGAGCAATCTCGCCGGTTATAAAGCGGTGCTCGACGCCACCGCCCATTACGGCCGCGCGATGCCGATGATGATGACGGCGGCCGGCACGGTGCCACCCGCCAAGGTGCTGATCCTGGGCGCCGGTGTGGCGGGCCTTCAGGCGATCGCCACGGCCAAGCGTATGGGCGCGGTGGTGTTCGCTTTCGACGTGCGGCCTGCGGTGAAGGAACAAGTCGAGTCGCTCGGCGGCAAATTCGTCGAAGTCGATCCCGAGGCGACCAAGAGCGCGGAGACGGCCGGCGGCTATGCGAAAGAAATGGGCGCCGACTACGCCAAGAAACAGGCCGACAAG
>CAZNZI010000123.1:0-2297 GCA_964577475.1 uncultured Rhodospirillaceae bacterium | reverse complement strand
AATCCGACCCAGGGCGCGGGGCTGATGCTCGACGCCATCGCCGCCGTCTTCCTCGGCATGACCATGAGCGATGAGGGTCAGCCGCGCGTGCTGTTCACCCTGGTCGGCGTGCTGATGCTGGGCGTGCTCGGCAACGGCCTCACCCAACTCAATGTCGACAGCTATGTGCGCGAGATGATCACCGGCTCGATCATTATCGTTGCCGTGGCGGTCGGCAGCTTGGGGCGGGTCAGATCCCGGTAAAGCCGCCGTCGTCGCTGGAGTCGTATCGGCACATAAATTTCATGGGCCGCCTCAATGGCAAAGACGAGCGCTCGATCGTCGGACCAGCCGAAATCGGAAACTTGAGGACTCAGGACCGCACCGATCATGTCTAAGCATGATCGGTGCGTGTCCGCCAGCCGTGAACGACCAGCATGCCGATGATGATCACGCCGAAGATGATCTGGCGGACTGCTTCGGGCAGTTGCGTCACCGACAGGATCGACAGCAGCAGGGTGATGAAGATCGCGCCGATGAACGTGCCGGCATAGCGTCCGCGCCCGCCCAGAATCGACGTGCCGCCGACCACCACGGCCGCGATCATCGGCATGAGGTAGGGATCGCCCATGCCCTGATAGGCCTGATCGGCGTAACCGGCCAGCAGCATGCCGGCGAAGGCCGACAACAGCCCGGCAAGTACGAACGCGCCGATCACGATCTTGTGCACCGGACCGCCTGCATAGAACACTGCCCGCTCGGCATTGCCGACCGCATAAAGATAGCGGCCGAAAACCGTACGGCGGAGAACGAACACGGCCACCGCGGAAACGATCAGCCAGATCAGGAACGCATTCGGGATGCCGGCGAGATCGCCCAGCGCCAGCCGCTTGATCAGCGGTGGGACCATGCCGCCCGGCTTGTGGCCGCCGTTGTAGAAGACCGCCATGCCGAACAGCATCGAGTTGGTGGCCAGCGTCCAGACCATCGACGGCACACGCAGCACGGCCACGAACAACCCGTTCACGAGTCCGACCAGCACGCCGAAGAACAGTCCCGCCGGAATCGCCAGCGCCTGGAGCACCGGGTCTTTCATCCCGCCGAAGGTGGTGGTGACGATGGCGGCACCCGTGCTTGTCTCCCGACCTAATCTATTGATTCATAATTCATCTATTTTCGGCCTGTCGCGCCGAATTACCCCTATTAACCGCTCTACTGTCCTGCAATTGTCCCCGAGAGCGGGGCTGCGATCCTCTAACCAGCTGAAGCCAAGTGTCAGCTACCGCTGGGTCTGGCGTCAGCCGTCGAAGCTGCGCCCCAGGGCCCGGGGCGCGTAGTTAGCGCGGGCGGTGGCGATAAGGGCGAACAATGTCGTGGCATAAGGCAGCGCGCTATAGAATTCGACTGCCAAGCCAGCCGACCCGTTCTGCGCCAGTAAGGCTAGACTGTCGAAGAAGGCAAACAGCACCGCACCGAGCATGGCGCCTACCGGCGACCAGCGTCCGATGATCACCACCGCGATCGCCACATAGCCGCGGCCGCTGGTGACGTCGTCGGTGAACGATCCGAGATAGCCGACCGTCATGGTCGCGCCGCCGAGCCCCGCCAAGGCACCGCCGAGTGTCAGCGCCGCGATCCGAACCACCGCCACATCGACGCCGCGCAAGGTCGCTGCCTCCGGATCGTCGCCGACCGCGCGCAAGACAATACCGGCCGTCGTGTAGCGCAACGCCCATCGCGCGACGAAAACAGCGGCGACGGCGATATAAGTGAGCGGACTTTGTACAAATAGCGCTTGGCCGATCAACGGCAGCTGGTCGAGACCAGGGACTGCGATCGTAGGGACCAGAGGCACGATAACCGCGTCGCGGCCCGAGGGCTGCCAGATCTGGAACAGATAGTTGGCCAGGCCGGTTCCCAGGAGTGCCGCGGCGATGCCGACAACGATCTGATTGGCGTGGCCGCGGATCACGGCGATGCCCATGGCCAGGCCGAGAATGCTGCCCGCCGCCGCGCCGAGGATCAGTCCGCTACCCCAACCGGCCTCGCTGGCGCCGAATACGCCGGCGAAGGCGCCGAGCGCCATCATTCCCTCAACGCCAAGATTGACGATACCGCCGCGTTCGACCAACGTTTCGCCCAAAGCCGCCAGCACCACAGGTGTCGCCAAACGAACCGCGCCGGCCAGCAACAGCGCCCAGAAGCCGAGATCGGTCGCGTTCACGGCGCCTCCACCACGGAATCGGGCGGCGGCATACGCCGAGCTCGGCGCTGCCGTGCTGCAAATACGAGCGCGGCGCCGAGCAGCAACAAGCCTT
>CAZNZI010000122.1:0-12322 GCA_964577475.1 uncultured Rhodospirillaceae bacterium | reverse complement strand
TGAAATTGACGCGGTTTTTGATCTGCTGCCGGACCTCGCGCAGCATGTCGTCCTTCGTGCCGCAAAGCACGCCTTCGGCGGAGTCGGGCAAGCCCATCACCGAGGGAAAATAGTCGGCGAAGCCGCCGTCGGCCGAAATATGCCGGCCCGCCGTACAGATGCGCGGCCCGGGATACATGCCGTTGTTGATGGCGTCGCGCACGGCCGGCCCGACATAATAGGTTCCACCCGGATCAATGACGGAGGTCACGCCGGCCTTGAGAACCTTATGGGCGTTCCACGCGGCGCGGAGGGCATTCCACTCCGGGCCGCCATAGACATCCACTTCCTCGGCGGTGCGCCCTTCTCCATACGACAGGTGCACATGAGCATCGATCAGGCCGGGCATGACCGTCTTGCCGCTCGCATCGACGGTACGGTCGGCCGGCTTCCGCGCGTGATGGGGATGGTCCTTGCCGGTCCAGATTGCCGTGATCCGGCCATCCTCGACGCGCAGCGAGGTGCGCTCCTGCGGCTTGGCGCCGGTGCAATCCAAAAGGGTGCCGTTCAGAATATCGAGGACAGAACTCATTAATCGACACCCCACATTGCTCCCAGGACCCAGCCGCCCCTCAGGTCAGGTACTGCCCCAGTAAGTCGCGCCGCAGCGCTTCGAGATGGACACGCACCACCGCACGCGCTTCTTCCGGGTCGCGGCTGCGCAGTGCCGTGACGATCGCCGTATGCTGATCGTCATAGATGGCCATGCGTTCGGGCGAGAGGATCTTGCGTTTGTTCTCCACCCACTCCGTGCGGTCGCGGACGGAATTGATCGCTTCGCACAGCGAGATCAGCAGCGGGTTGCGGGTTGCCTTGAACATCGCCAGATGGAAGTGCGCATCCGACTGTTCACGATTGGAGACATTGCGGCTCGCGACGATCCGGTCGGCCGCACGCGCGATCTCATCCAGATCGGCAGCCGTCGCACGCACGGCTGCGATCGCCGCCGCGTTCGGTTCGACGATCAGGCGAAGTTCCATGATGTCCGCGGGGCTCGCCTTGGACATATCGCCGAGGAAGTCCCCCATCGGGAGACCGGCATCGATGTCATCGGAGACAAAACATCCGCGGCCCGAGCGCCGCACGATCCGCTGCTCGCGCTCCAAGATGTCGAGCGCACGCCGAACCGTATTCCGCGCCGTGCCGAACCGCTCGCAGAGTTCCCGTTCGGCAGGCAGGCGCTGGCCGCTACGGAAACCTTCCGCACTGATGAATTGATGAATGCTGGTCGCGAGGTCGTCTGCTTTTGGCATTTTCGTTCCCAATTCGCTTGAGCCGGAAATAGACCATATGGGGAAAATTGTCCATTCTTAAATGAACATTAAATGATCCATATCGAGAACAATTTCGCCCTGCTTGTATATGAATAAACCAAAAATGGTTCATTTTCATTGACCTCTAGCCGCAATCCTCCCTAAGGTCTCCGCATACAAACGACATTCTGTCTAGTTTGGTATAGTTTTGGATCACTCGTGAAGAGGCGCGATATGGACTCGCTGGTGATTGGCTATTGCGGCGTCGGACGGATGGGAACGGCGATGGTCTCCCGCCTCATCGAGCAAGGCCGCTCGCTTGTGGTTTGGGATCGCGATCCGTCGCGCGCCAAGGACCTGACCGCCGTCGGCGCGCGCTGGGCCACCACCGCCGCCCAAGTCGCCGCCGAAGCTTCGATCATCATGACGTCCCTGCCCGATGCGAAAGCGCTCGACGAGGTTTTCAACGGTCCGTCCGGCCTGTTGTCGGGAACTCCGGCGGGAAAGCTGTTCGTCGAAATGAGCACGGTCACGCCGACGACGATCCTAGCGCTGGATGCGAAAATTCGCGCCAAGGGCGCATCGTTCATGGATTGCCCGATCGGCGGCACCGTCGGGCCGGCCCGCGAGGGACGACTCACCGGCATGGCAGGCGGCGATCCAGCGGATTTTCAAAAGGTGGAACCGGTCCTCAAGCAGCTGTGCCGTCGCGTCGACTATCTCGGCAAAGTGGGCAGCGGATCGGCCATGAAGCTGGCCGTGAATCTGCCCTTGTCGATCTACTGGGAGGTGCTCGGCGAGGCGCTTGTCATGTGCCGCGACGCGGGCATCGACACCGAGAAGATGTTCGAAGTCCTGGCCGAGAGCTCGGGCGGGCCGAACGCGTTGCGCTCGCGCATCCCGCGCCTCGTGGGCGAAATCGACAAAGACAATGTCATCGCGCCGTCGTTCGATATCGACGGCGTGCGGAAAGATCTTCGCACGATGTTGCAATTCGCCGGCGAAATGGGCTGCGAATTGCCGATGACCTCAGCCGCGCTCCATTGCTACGACATCGCGTCGCAAGATGGCTGGGGACCGCGTGACGAAACCGCAATGGCGGTTTATCGTCTGAAACAATCGCAGAGAAAGAATTAACCTCACGCGGCCCACGGGGAGAAGCGACGAGACACCGACCGCTTCTCCGTTCTCCCATCTAGGCTTGGCAACTGCCGAGCGCCGTATATGCCGCGGCATCACACGTCCTCAGCGGGCTTTTTTATACTCGAAGGCTGGGGATTTTGGATTTCATTGGAGCGGGTGAAGGGAATCGAACCCTCGTCGTAAGCTTGGGAAGCTTCTGCTCTACCATTGAGCTACACCCGCGCCCGGCCGGCTGAGCGGCTGGGCCATTATGCCGATCCCGGGCCCCAACACAAGGCGAAGCCGGCGGTTTCGGCGCCCCTTGCCGCCCTGCCGGCCGCCCCACATCTATGCTATGGATATCGGGCGATGAACGAGACGGCTCCCTTTCCCACCCTGGAACATGACCACGCCGATTGCGTGCGTTCGGCCCTCGACCAGGCCGAAGAGCACTGCGAGAAGAACGGCGTGCGGCTCACCGCCTTGCGCCGTCATGTGCTTGAGCTGGTCTGGAAGAACCATGCGCCGGTCGGCGCCTATGCACTGCTCGACGCGCTGAATGCCGAGGGCCATGCGGCGGCGCCGCCTACCGTCTATCGCGCACTCGATTTCCTGATGGAACAGGGGCTGGTGCACCGGGTTGAGAGCCTGAACGCCTATCTCGGCTGCGCCCATCCGGAAGAGTCACATGCAGCGCTTCTTCTGCTCTGCACCGAATGCGGCCGCGCCGCCGAATTCGAGGATGCGGGGATCGACGAACGCCTGCGCCGGGCGGCCGGCTCGCGCGGCTTCACCGTCGCGCGCCAGACCATCGAAGTCGAAGGCCTCTGCCCGGCCTGCCAGACCGCCAAGGCCTGACCATCAGTTCTTCGCCGGAAACATCGGGTGCTCGACCCGATCGCCCACCTTCAATCCCATCTTTTCCGCTGCCCCCCCGTTCAATTCCAGCACCGCGCGAACCGCGCCTGGCGACGCGACGATCTCGGGCGATTCAGGCACCGCGCGCGCGGCTATTCCCGCGACATGCCCGGCCTTGTCGATGAAGATCATGTCGAGCGGGATCAGCGTGTTCTTCATCCACATATAGACGGGCTGGTCCTTGCCGAAGTCGAACAGCATCCCATGGTCGGCCGGCATGCTGGGCCGGTTCATCAGCCCATATTCCCGCTCGTCCTCGGTCTGCGCCAGTTCGACCGTGAAGGCGTGATTTTTGCCATCCGCCGTATGGATGACGAGCGGCCCCGTTCCCTTGGCCCAAGCCGGGAATGCCAAAGGGAGTGCCAGAGTCAGGACGACGAGAAGATACCGAAGCGGCGGGGGAAAACGCATGATTGCCGAATCCAGACGGGCCAGGACGCCACTGTGCCGCTGCCACCGGGTCGAGGCAAGCCCGGATGGGGTACGGAAAGAGGCTAAGAGACTGGTTTTGCCTCCAGAAGCCGTGACGGCACCCCCTCCATCGGTTAAGGTTCGTCGCGCGGTTCGAGGCGCCCGGGGGAGGTTTCGCGATGACCTATTGCGTCGGTGTGCTGCTGGACGGCGGCCTGATCATGGCTTCCGACTCGCGCACCAATGCGGGCGTCGACGTGATCGCCACCTACCGCAAGATGACCATCTGGCAGATGCCAGACCGCCATTTGATCACGGTACTCAGCGCCGGCAATCTCAGCTTCACTCAGTCCACGATCTCGCTGGTCGAGGAATGGAACGGCTCGGGCGACGAGAACCGCGACATCAGCCTGGCCAAGACGCTCTACCGCGTCGCGCGGATCGTCGGCGAGGCGATGCGCGAGGTGCAGAAGATCGATGGCGTGTCGATGGCCCAGCACAACGCCGACTTTCAGGCGACTCTGATCCTGGGCGGGCAGATCAAAGGCGAACGGCCGCGGCTGTTCCACCTCTACACGCCCGGCAACTTCATCGAGGCCACGCCGGAAACGCCCTTTTTCCAGTCGGGCGAGATCAAATATGGCAGGCCTGTCTTCGACCGGATCCTCAAATTCGGCATGCCGATCGCCCAGGCCGCCAAGCTGGTGCTGATCTCCTTCGATTCAACCATGCGGTCGAACCTGTCGGTCGGCCTGCCGATCGACATGCTCTGCTACGAGAAAGACACGTTCTCGACCCAGCACCTGCGGCAATTGACGGAGGGCGACGGCTATATGGCCGGGATCCGCAAGCAGTGGGGCGAGGGGCTGCGCAGCGTCTTCGAAACTATCGCGCCCCCCTCTCTGGACGATTGATCTGCCACGAAAATTTCCCGATTTGTACCCATCCGCTGTGATGCCCAACGTTGTGATTCCGGGCGTCCGCGGGTATCCTTGTAAGTGATGAGTGGGGAAGCCTTACCGTGACGCGCCGAAATCCCGACCGCCAGTCGGGCCAAGCTGTTTTGATCGGAGTGATGGCCCTCATTCTGCTGGGCGCCAGTTTCGGATCGAGCATGTATTACATCGGCGCCAAGACGATGTTGGCCCGGCAGCAAACCTCGGTCTCGCAATCGTCCAAGGTCGTCCATAACGCGCTTATGGCCTTTGTCGCGAAAAACTACCGCCTGCCCTGCCCGGCCGACGGCACGCTGGCGCGCGGCGCGGCCAATGAAGGCGTCGAGAATTGCGGCTTGGGCAATGCTTCGCACGGTGTCGTTCCCTGGCAGACGATCGGCATCAGCTATTTGGATGGCGAAGACGGATGGCACCATCGCGTGGGCTATGCGCCGTCGTCCAGCTTGGTGACCAACACACCCTACCAATACTCCAAGATCAGCGACCTGACGTCATCCGACGACGCCGTCGGCATGATCAATTGCGTCACCGACTGCAGCGCGGCGGCGTCCAAGTACGCCTATGCACTGATCAGCTATGGAGAAGACGGCGCGGGCGCTTACACCGAAACGGGTTCGCAGGTCGCCGCCCCACTGGCCACATCCCATCAATTCCAGAATACACAGGCGACCGCTTTTTCCGGCGCCGGATCGTTCAACAATTGGCAGACCAATATCCAATCGAACGCAGGCTCCTCCTACTACGACGATGTGATGTTGACCTTCACCAGCCGGCAGATTTGCGACGCGATCAACGGCAGCCTGCATGGCTCGTCGGACAGACCTTATTGCAACCCCGCAGGCATGCTGGGGGCCCAATCAAACCAGAACTTATCGAAGAAGCTGGGAAACACAGTGGGGCAACCGAGCTATTCCGGCACCAACATCACAGCCGGATCGGCTGCCAATGCCCAAGCTTTTTCATCGGACGCGAGCTGCTCGGGGGTCTCCTGCACCGCCGCATCAGGTACACTGACCATGAATGGAAATGCGGGCCAGGTCTCCCTTCGCAGTACGGAAAGCGGAGGAACCGGCATCTCGCTCACCACCGGCAGCCCGACGCTTACGTCTTATGTCGATCAGATCGGGGCCACCTCGTCGCTGTGCACCGACTGTATCGACCCCACCCTGAATGCCTATCTCGTGCCGGACCAGTATTTAGCTTACGAGTTGGATGACCCCTACTCCAGCTTCGCGCTTGTCGTGGCCTTGGTTGATGGCGGCATGACGGTCAACGTTCAGGCCTTTGCGAGCGCAACGCCGCACACTCCGTCAACTTGGGTAAAAGTCGGCACGCTGTCCCTGAACAACGGCGGGAAGTATCAGTATTCGGACGCCAACCCCGCCTGCCTGGGACCGGGACTCGATGCCCAAGCCGGCGCGGCCAATGCGCGCACCGCGCCCAAGTGGTACGACACCTTGACGGGTGGCACCTACAGCACCACCAAAGTCGCTGCCGAGAACAGCAATGGCAACAGCTACCCGCCGCCCACGCTCTCGCAGCAATGGCCAACCGTCACGTTCGGAGACACGCTGAACAATTACGACAATGTCCGCGACTATCAATTCGCCAACCAGACCTTCAAGGACAGTGACGGTACTGTCCTCAAGTTCAATGTGCTCCAATTCAGTTTGGGCGGCAGCCCTGTCTCAGGCAACAGCACTTCCACATACAAAGACCTCGCCGGCACGAGCGATAGTGCGTACTCCGCCGGTAAATATCACTACGGCATGCTCCTGGAAGGTACGGGCGTTTGCCCGACTTACGCCGGAACCACCGTGACCATCGGGGGCACCGTCACCGGTGGCAATACCGTCAAGTTGAATTTCACCAATTCCACAGCGATCGTCTCGGGGGGCTTGGGCGGCACCATCTCCGTCAGCTATCCGGTGACGGCGACAGACACCACCACGACGATCGCGACCGGCTTGGTCACCGCGATCAACGAAGAAGCCACCCTGCGCGGCGCCGGAATATCGGCGACCAACTTCAACACCACCACCAATGATTTCGGTTCGACGATTCAGATCGCCTTCGAAGAGGACGTGACGACCGGGACCGGGACGACTGTCTCCAACGGCTCGGCCAACGGCACGACGGAGACCGTCTCTCTGGTGAGCGCCGGCAAGTTCACGGCATCCTCCCAAGTGTGCGACTTGCGCGGCCTGGGTGTCGCGCCGACCTACAGCGATACGACCAACCTGGCACAGGACGAGTGGTGGAACCCACCCGTCAATCTGACCATGGATTGTAGCCTGAAGAGCGGACTGAGCCTGCAATGACAGGAAGGGGCATTCTGCGCCTGGCGCAAACCACCGTCCTGGCCCTCGCCTTTGCGGCCTCAGGCTTCGGCACCGTGCAGGCTGCATCGGTCGATAAGGCCGGGCGCTGCGGACAGTTGTTCCTGGATCAGGCCAAGGCCGCCGCGGCCACGATGCCGAACTTCGTCCGCTATGTCTGGGTCGCGACCCAAACCACTTCAGGCCTGATCAGGGTCGATCTGCTCGTCTACGGCAAGACCTCGGCCCAACGCTATACCGGCTTTGTATGCGATATCGGCGCGGGCGGCACGATGACAGTGCACAAGACAACCTCATCAGGCTCATGAAAAGCGTGACAATTCAAGCAGATCGCGACATCGCCAAATCTTGCTATTCAAGAGGGTAACCGGAATAATGGGGGCACGACGGGGGATCCCACTGGGAACGATGCGGCAACGGGGCTTCACGCTCATCGAGATGGCGTTCGTGGTCGCCATCCTCGGCCTGATGGTCGGGGGCGGCCTGTTTGCGTTTGGGCCGATCAATCTCCGGGCCAAAACCAACGCCACCAACAACAGCCTGGATCAGGTCGAAGCCGCCCTGGTGGTTTTCGCCATCCGCAACAACCGGTTGCCCTGCCCGGCCGACGGCGCACTCACGACCGCCGACGCCACTTATGGCGAGGAGGTTGCGCAGGCCACGTCCCAATGCACGATAACCGTGAAGAATTCCGTCGTTCCATGGCGGACGCTGGGTCTGGATGAAAACTACTCGCTCGACGGATGGAGCAACCGGATATCGTATTTTCCCGCCAATGCGATGATCGCCGGTGTCGACACCTTGGTCGACAATACGGGTGCCGTTGCTGCGCGCACCTGTCCGGCTGACACCAGCGGCGTCACTTGTACGGTCTGCTTGGCGCGAAGCACCGGCGCCGCCGGAGCATCGACGCGCGCGACATTGTGCGATACCAGCGGCACCGCTGGCCTGACGCCAACCTATCCCTATGGCAACTATCTCGCGGTCTATTCGATCAACAATAGCGCCGTGGGCACCGAAACGACCAGTACGCAGCCCGCAGCTGGCACGATCACCACGACGGCGATCGCCGCGACGGCCGGATTGCGCGCGGCCTATGTTCTGGTCAGCCACGGACCGTCCGGGATGTACGCCTGGAACCGGAACGGCAGCCAGTACGTGCCGGCGACAGCGCACACGCTCAAGGCAGACAACCAGGATGGTTCGGCTGGAGCGGCAGGCAGCAAAGGCTTCGTCCAGGGCACGATGTCGGCGAGCACCTCGCAGAGCAATTCCACCTATTTCGACGATATCGTGCGATGGCGCTCCCCGGCTTTCATCATCCAGCAGTGTGGGTCGGCATCATGCGGCAATCCCTGACGGCGCTGTTTCTGGCTGGCGCGCTCGGCATTGCCGCGGGCTCGGCCCTGGCCGACGACAATTCGAGCCAACCTTCCAAACTGACGCCGGTTAAGCCCACGACACAAGCGGCTGGGACATTACCGAAGGCCGCGGCTCCGCCGAATCCCGACGACAACCCTCCGGTTGTGGTCAATGTCACGAAGCCCGCTGGGGCTCAACCACCGGCGCCTGCATCATCCGCCGCGCCTCAACCGGCCACCGCGGCAACGGTAGCCGCCCCGGCGCCCGGGCCGAAACCCGCCGTGATCAGCGCGGCGCCGTTGCCTCCTGCCCCCTCATGTCTTCCGGAGATCGCCAAGGCCGAGCGCCGCTACAAGATCCCCGACGGCCTGTTGGTCGCGATCGCGCTCACGGAATCGGGCCGCCGCGACGAGGAAACCGGCATCTTCACCCCTTGGCCCTGGACGATCAATTCGCATGGGCAAGGCGCCTATTTCGATACCGTCGATGCCGCCGCCGCCAAAACCGCCGAGATGCTGGCCCAGAATAACGGTCTGGTCGATGTCGGCTGCATGCAGGTGGACCTGTACCATCATCCGCATGCCTTCCAGACATTGCTGGCCGCCTTCGATCCGGAAACCAATGTCGATTACGCCGCCCAGTTCCTCACCGAGCTGAAGGCGAAGAACGGCAGTTGGTTTGCCGCTGTCGCCGCTTACAATGCCGGCATTCCCGAGCTCGGGGCCGAGTACGTGGCGCGCGTGCTCTACTATTGGAAGGGCCTCAAGACCAGCGAAGCGACCGTCCAAATCGCCGGTGAAGGTACGGCACAGCGGCGCGGCTATATCATCGAAGCCAAGCCGTCACCCCTCGAGATCGCCGCAGATTTCGTCGAGAAGAAGGAATACCCGGCCGCGACGACGATCTATCGCGCCGTCCTTCGCGATAATCCGGACGACCAAACCGCGATGCTGGGGCTCGCCAAGACCCTTCGGGACACCGGTCAGCCGGACCAAGCGCGCGGGCAACTCGAGCGGGTGCTCACGGAAAATCCGAATAACGCCGAAGCCCTCGTGACTCTTCTCGGCATCATCGACGACACGCCGGAGCCGCAGCGGATGACGGCTCTTCTGTCGGCCCGCCAGGTTGCGCCCAATTCGGCGCAGATTCCCGCGCGCATCGCGATGCTCGAAGGGGCGCGCGGCAGGACGGCTGAGGCCATTGCGCAGATGGGCAGCGCCGTCCGGTTGGCCCCGGACGACCCGATCTTTCAGCTCAATTATGCACTGATGCTTGACCGCGGCGGCTATCGCATGGCCTCGCTCGACGCTTATGGAAAATTTCTGAAGATGTACCGGTCCGGCACCACCACCGTCGCCCTGACCGTATCTGTGGATCAAATCCGTCAACGCATGAACTATCTGCGGTCGAGCGCCCCATAAGCGCGCCATCGCAACCAGGGGGAAGATAGCGCTATGGAAGTCACCGAACTCCTCGCATTCACCATGCAGAGCAAGGCTTCGGACTTGCATCTGTCCAGCGGCAATCCGCCGCTGCTCCGCATCTCGGGCGACCTTCGTCCGCTCAAGGTCGATCCGCTGAACGGCGACCAAATCAAGGCGATGCTCTACTCGATCATGACCGAGGAACAGCGCGCCGACTACGAGCAAGAGAAGGACCTCGACTTCGCGATCGCGTTCGGCGAGTCGGCCCGCTTCCGCGTCAACGCCTTCAATATCAATCGCGGCGCGGCGGCCGTGTTCCGTACCATCCCCACCGTGATCCCTTCGCTCGATGAATTGAACGCGCCGTCGATCTTCAAGCAGTTCGCGGAACTCGAAAAAGGCCTGGTGCTGGTCACCGGCCCGACCGGCTCGGGCAAATCGACCACGCTGGCGGCGATCATCAACCACATCAACCGCAACCATCCCAAGCACATTCTGACCATCGAAGACCCGGTCGAATTCGTGCACAAATCCGACAAGTCGCTGATCAACCATCGCGAAGTCGGCAAGCACACCAAGTCCTTCGCCCGCGCCCTCAAGAGCGCCCTGCGCGAAGATCCGGACGTGATCCTGGTGGGCGAAATGCGCGATCACGAGACGATCTCGCTGGCGCTGACCGCCGCGGAAACCGGGCACTTGGTGAGGGGCCCGCTGCACACCAGTTCCGCGGCCAAGACGATCGACCGCATCAGCGACGTGTTCCCGGGCAGCGACAAAGACATGGTGCGCGCCATGATCGGCGGCTCGCTCCAGGCCGTGATCAGCCAGGCGCTTCTGAAGAAAACGGGCGGCGGCCGCGTCGCGGCGCACGACCTTCTGGTGGGCACGCCCGCGGTGCGCAACCTGATCCGCGAGAACAAGATCCCGCAGATCAACTCGATGATGCAGATGGGCGCCCGCTACGGCATGCAGACGATGGAAGACTGCGTGCGGGACCTGATCGCGCGTGGCTTGGTCGGCGAGCACGAGATGGAACGCTTCGCCGTTCCCGGCGAGAAACAGCAGCAGCAGGGCGGTGGCGGCGGCAACGCCCAAGCTGCGCCGGCCCCGCTACGCGCCGCCGAGCCGCGTCATGCGGCACCTGCCGCTCCCGAACCTCCGCCCCCGCCTCCTCCGCCCGCACAGAAAAAGGGCGTGTCGAGCCTGTTCCGTTGAGCCGGAGGTAAGCCGTGTCCGACCAACCTTTGCTTTTGCAGTGGCTCCTCAACATGGTGGCCCGCAAGGGCTCCGACATGTACATCTCCTATGGCTCGCCGCCATTGATGCGCGGCGACGAAGGCATGGTGCCGCTTTCCGAACTCGTGCTGGATGACGCTGCGATCGCCGGCGTGTTGGCCGACTTCATGACGGCCGAACAGCTCGATGAATTCGATCGCGAGCGCGAGTTCAACATGGCGCTCGATCTCGGCCAATCCGGTCGTTTCCGTATCAACGCCTTCAAGCAGCGCCAGCATTCCGGCCTGGTCATCCGCCAGATCGTCACCACGATCCCGACCCTCGACCAGCTGCGCCTACCCAAGCTTCTGGGCGAGCTCTGCTGCGAGAAGCGCGGTCTGGTGGTTGTGGTGGGCGGCACGGGTTCGGGCAAGTCGACCTCGCTCGCGGCGATGATCGACTATCGCAACCGCAAGGATGCCGGTCATATCATCACCGTCGAAGACCCGATCGAATATGTCCACGAGCACAAGAAGTGCCTGGTGACCCAGCGCGAAGTGGGCGTCGATACCAAGACCTTCGAATCGGCGCTCAAGAACGCGCTGCGCCAGAAGCCCGATGTGATCCTGGTGGGTGAAATTCGCGATGAGAAGGTGATGGAGCACGCGATCAACATCGCGGAGACCGGCCACTTGGCGCTGGCGACGCTGCACGCCAACAACGCCAACCAGGCCCTCGAACGCATGCTCAACTTCTTCCCTCACGAGGTTCATCAGCAGATTTTACTGAACCTGTCGCTCAACTTGCGCGGCATCCTGTCGCAGCGCCTGGTGCGCACCAAGAAGGGCGGGCGCACGGCCGCGCTCGAAATCATGCTGAACCAGGGCTTGATCAAGGATCTGGTGCGCAAGGGCGAAGTGAAAGAAATCAAGCCGATCATGGCCCAGAATACCGAACAGGGCATGCAAACCTTCGACCAGGCGCTGTTCAACTTGTGGGCCAATGACGAGATCGATGAAGAGATCGCATTGGCCGAGGCCGACAGCCCCGGCGACCTGCGCATCCTGATGCAGCGCAAGAAGCTGGGTGGCGGCGAAGGCTTGAAGTCAGTCGACACCTCGAAGCTGTCGCTGAGCTAGATCTCGGCCGCCTGCTTGATGCTGGCAATCACCTTCAACGCGCGGTCGCAGAGCTTGCCGTCCACGATCCAGATCGGCGTGTATCCATGCTCGTCGTAGTAATCGGCGACTCCGGCGGCGTCGCGCTTGTCGAGGAACTCGCCC
>CAZNZI010000121.1:0-2096 GCA_964577475.1 uncultured Rhodospirillaceae bacterium | reverse complement strand
GTCGAGGCCACCAGCAGCACGGTGTTGATGAAGATCGCCTTGGCCGTGGCGGGCACGCCCTTCACCACGGGGAGCATCGGCACATGGGCGGCCGCGTAGTCGTCCTTGAGCAGAATCGCCAGCGCCCAGAAATGGGAGGGTGTCCACAGGAACAAGGTCACCGAAAGCAGGAAGGGCAGCAGCCAATGCGAGGGATCGACCGCGGCACCGCCGGCCAGCACGGCGAAACTGCCCGCGGCCCCGCCGATGACGATGTTGATCCAGTGCCGGCGCTTCAGCCACACGGTGTAGACGATCGCGTAGAAGAACGCGCCCAGGAACAGGTGCAGCGCGACGACGAAGTTGAAGCACAGCAGCGCCATGCCGCAGCCGGCGATCAGCAGCGCGCCGGCGAACCACAGCACGCGCGCCGGATGGCGGTTGCTGTCCTTGGCCAGCGGCCGGTTGGCCGTGCGCGCCATCAGCCGGTCGATGTCGCGGTCGTAGAAATGATGGAAGACCGAGGAGCTGGCCGAGCCCAGCAGCATGGCGAGCGCGAGCAACACCAGCGCCTTGGCGTCGACCTTCTCGGCCACCGCCACGTAACCCATCACCGCCATCAGGGCCACCATCAGCCCGATGCGCAGTTTCATCAATTGAATATAAGAGCGGAGCGTCATGCCCCCATTATCCTCTGTCCTCGCGGCGCCATCAATAACGGCGGGCGGCTGGGATTGCCAGTGGTTTGACTCGTAAAGGGAGATTCCCCCTCCACAAGTGGGGACTTTCAGCCTTCATATTCCCGTATTTGCGTGCGGCCCGGGCCGGACGGTAGATTGACGTCGGGGACGCCAGAGGGCCGGGGGAGTCGATGCGCGATCCGACGAATTATTTGAAGCTGTTCGAAGGACGGCCGGGGGTCCAGCTCCGCACGGTCGAGGCCGGCGCGCTGCTGTTCGAAAAGGGCGACCCGGCGAGCGAGATGTTCATCGTCAAATCGGGCGAGCTGCAGATCTACGACGGCAACTTCATCTTCGAGAATGTCCGCCCCGGCGAATTGGTCGGCGAGATGGCGATCGTCGATGGCAGCCCGCGCAGCGCGTCGGTGCGGGCGCTCGAGAAGACCGAGGTCTATCCGATGGGCCGGGAGATGTTTCTGGCGATCATCGACGATGTGCCGCTGTTCGCGATCCGCGTCATGCAGACGATGTCGACCCGCATCCGCAACATCAACGATCTGGCGAAATCACTGGGCTGATCGCCCGGCCCTAACGCGGATCCACCGCCAGCAGACGCCGCAGCAGCAGCCAGATAAACAGCACGCCGCCGACCACGGCGAAGGCGCCGCCGCCACCGGCGAGTGCCATATCCACTTTCTTGGTGAGGGTATCGAGCCCCTGCGCCGCGCCGGCCACTTTGCGCCCGACGCCTTCGGCCCCAGCCAGGAAAAGGCCCAGCGAGGCCACCGCCTGCCCGATGCCGTAGAACCAGAACTGGAGGCGCACCGCGCGGCCGGTGCCGCCCTCGCGGTTCAGCGCCGGCAGGAATTGGGCGAAGATCAGGCCGATCAGCGCCAGGTTCACCGCGCCGATCTCGGCATGGTAATGCGCCGGTGTGCGGGTGTCGGTGCCGTCGGCGAAGATGCCGAGCAGTCCGCCGAACAGGAACTGGGCCAGCGACAGCACTACGCCGAGGAAGGCAGGCGAACGCCAGTCACGCGGACTTTGGACGATGCGCCAGATGGTCGCGAGGGCCATCGCCGCCACCGGAATCGGCAGACCGAAGACATAGAGCTTGGTGAAGGCGCCGCGCAGACCGTCCTGCGGGCCATCGTTCAGCATATAGAGGACCGGACCCGGCACGGCGGCAATCACCATCAGCACGCAGACCAGCCGCCAGGCCGGCGCCGATAACGGCGCGACGCCGAAGGCCTGCTGGCCGAGCGACTGCCATGCAGTCAGCAGGATCGCCGTATAGACGAATTGCAGCAGATGCCCCGCGCCCCAGAACAGCGTATCGGCATGACCGAATGCATCGCTGCCCGCCGGCAGCGCACGCCAGGCGAGGAAGAAGCAAAGTACTGCCATCAGGAAGATCGCCCCCGCCGCCGCAGTGCC
>CAZNZI010000120.1:0-2712 GCA_964577475.1 uncultured Rhodospirillaceae bacterium | reverse complement strand
CGGACGAGTCAGACCCCGCATGGCTCTGCATATTAAAGACACCCGCACCGATGCCGATGTAGTTCGGTTCATCGCCGAGAATCGACAAACCGTTGGACGCGGGCGCATCGTCGGCCAGGGCCAGACGGCTGACCGGCAAGGCAAGAGCGGCGAAGAACAGGATCGTTCCGGCACGGCGGGCAATGCTTGCATTCATTGTTGCTTCTTTCCCGTGGTGTTGCAGGAGGAACCTCGAAAGACGTCTTCTGCTCAAAAGACGACAAAAGTTGGGCAGCGCGGGCAGGTACGAATTTTTCGCCGCGCTTGTGGGCCATTGCCCGTTCGAACGCGGCTCCTTTCCAGGCCGAAACCCATTGGCGCACAGGAGGATTCGTCGTTTATGATGCCCCGGCAATGATTGTGGTCGTTCGATAACGATAACGACAAATGAACGTAGGTCCCGTCCATCCAGTTGCAACGAGTGCCCTGGCCAGCTCCTTGGCATCAGGCCTCTTCACCGTGACGACCGAGGTGACTCCCCCGGTCGCGACGGAAGTCGCACGCTTCGTTGCCCGCACCACAGAGATCAAGGGCCTTGCCACCGCAGTGAACGTCACCGATGGCGCGGGCGCGAAGGCACATCTCTCCACCATTGTTGCCGCCCATGCCCTGCTCGAGAGCGGCGTCGAGCCGATCCTGCAAATGGTCGGTCGCGACCGGAATCGCCTGGCATTGCAAAGCGATCTTCTCGGCGCGTTGACCTTGGGCATCCGCAATCTGCTGGTGCTGAGCGGTGACGATCCCAAGGCAGGGGATCAGCCCGACGCCAAAGGCGTTTTCGATCTCAATGGCGGCGCGATGCTGGCGATGTTTGCCAAGATGCGCGCCGAGCGGAAATTGCCGCCCGGCACCGCGATCGATGGGCCGTTCGACCTGCTGCTGGGTGCGGCCGACATCCCAGCCGATCCGCCACCCCAATGGGATGCGGCCAGCCTTAAAGCAAAAGCCGATGCCGGCGCCAATTTCATCCAGACGCAGTTCTGCATGGATATCGACCGCGTCCGCCGTTACGGCGCGCGGCTGGTCGAACTGGGAATTGCGCAGCGGCTACCCGTGCTGATCGGCGTGGCGCCTATCCCGTCGGTGCGCTCGGCGCTGTGGATGCGGGAGAAACTGTTCGGCACCGTGATCCCCGACAGTATTGTGAAGCGGTTGGAGGGTGCAGCCGATCCCAAGGCCGAAGGCCGGAAAATTTGCGTCGAACTGATCCAGCAGTTGGCCGAGACCCCGGGGATTGCCGGCGCCCACATCATGGCACCTCAGGCCTATAGCGCGATTCCCGAGGTGATCGCGGTGTCGGGCGTGACCGGTAAACCGAAAGCCCGGATGGCCGCCGCCGCGTAGCCGTTGCGCTTCCCTTCGGAAGCTGCTTTTCTCCCTCCATTGTATCCAATTGAGCATCCGGGAGCGAAATCACCATGGCCGCGCGTCGCACACCGCCGTTCCGCGCCGATCACGTCGGCAGCCTTCTCCGTCCGCAGAAATTGCTGGATGCGCGGGAGGCACGCAAGACCGGGAAGATCACGGCCGAGCAGTTGAAGGCGGTCGAGGATGAATCCATCCGGGACGCGGTGAAATTGCAGGAAGATCTGGGCCTGGAGGCGATCACCGACGGCGAATTCCGCCGTACCTGGTGGCATCTCGACTTCCTGGTGTCTTTCGCGAATGTCGAAGAAATCCCGCCCAAGGTGAAGGTGAAGTTCCACACCCATGAGGGCGATCTGGAATACGAGCCGCCGGGCTTCCGTGTCGCCGGCAAGCTGGGACACCCGAAGCCGATCTTCGTCGATCACTTCAAGTTCGTGAAGTCGGTGACCAAGAAGACGCCGAAGGTGACGATCCCCTCGCCCTCGATGATGCACTTCAGGGGCGGCCGCAAAGCGATCGACGAGAAGGCCTATCCGGATATGGCCGAGTTCTACGCCGATCTCGGCCGCGTCTATAACGAGGAGGTGATGGACATGGCCGCCGCCGGCTGCCGCTATCTCCAGCTCGACGAGACCAATTTCGCCTATCTCTGCGATCCGAAGCTGCGCGATCAGGTGCGCAACAATCTCGGCGAGGACCCGGAGCAGCTCACCCACACCTACGCGAAGCTGATCAACGCCGTGATCAAGGGCCGGCCGAGCGACATGGCGATCACCATGCATCTCTGCCGCGGCAACTTCCAAAGTGCCTGGGTGGCCGAAGGTGGTTACGAGCCGGTGGCCGAGGTGCTGTTCAACGAAGTGGGCGTCGACGGCTATTTCCTCGAATACGACGACCAGCGCTCGGGCGGGTTCGAGCCGCTGCGCTTCGTGCCCAAGGGCAAGACCGTGGTGCTGGGCCTCGTCACCAGCAAGGTCGGTGCGCTCGAGACCAAGGACATGCTCAAGCGCCGCATCGACGAGGCGGCGAAGTACGTACCGCTCGACCAGCTCGCGCTGAGCCCGCAATGCGGCTTCTCCTCCACCGTCCACGGCAATAAGATCACGGTCGACGACGAGATCGCCAAACTCCGCCTGGTGGTGGATACGGCGCGCGAGGTGTGGGGTTAGTCAAAGCGCGTCACCCCACCCTCCCCATCAAGGGGAGGGAGAAACTAAAAATATCCCCTCCCCCTTATGGGGAGGGATCAAGGGTGGGGGAATGGACAGTTCAGCCGACCGCATCGCCGCCGCAGCCCAGATCATC
>CAZNZI010000119.1:0-5472 GCA_964577475.1 uncultured Rhodospirillaceae bacterium | reverse complement strand
CCGGCGGCGCGACCGCCGCCTGGGTCTATCGCGACAATCTCAATAGTGTCGCGGGCGTTCCGCTCAAGGCAACGCTGATCACCACGCTGATTGGTGGGTTCGCGGGCGCGCTGCTGCTGCTGTGGACTCCGAGTGCCACCTTCGACCATCTCCTCCCGTGGCTGCTCCTGGTGGCGACGATCGTGCTCGCCTTCGGCCGCAGTCTGGGTCCCGCGCTGCGCGCGCGGTTCCGCGCGGGGGTTGCGACCGTGCTCGCCATCCAGTTTCTGCTCGGCGTCTATGGCGGCTATTTCGGCGGCGCGGTCGGGCTGATGATGGTCGCGGCCTGGAGCCTGCTCGACGGCGCCGACGTCAAGGCACTGAACCCCGCGCGCACGCTCATGGTGACGGCGGCCAACACGGTCGCGGTGATCTGCTTCATCGTCGCCGGCGCGGTGCGCTGGCCCGAAGCGATCCTGGTCGCGATCGGCGCGCTGATCGGCGGCTACGGAGGCGCGCGGCTCGGCAAGGTGCTGCCGTCCGGGATCGTGCGGGCGGCGACCGTGATCATTGCCGTGGCGATGACGGTCTACTTCTTCGTGCGCGCGTACGGTTAGCCGATGCGCTGGAGCAGGCGCTCGATCTCGGCCTGAAGCTGCGCCTGCCGGTAGGGCTTCGAGAGCAGGGGCAGGTCGCTGGCCTCGGCCGCCGACAGATCCGCATAACCGGTGGCGAGCAATACGGGCATGGCCGGCCGCCTTTTGCGCGCGAGCTGGGCGAGTTCGATCCCGCTCATGCCCGGCATCGCCTGGTCGGTCATCATCAGGTCGACGGCGCTGTCGCCCTCGAGAATCTCCAGGGCCTGTTTGCCGGAATTGGCTTCGAGCACCACATGGCCGAGGTCTTCGAGCATGCCGATGGTGCCCATGGCGACGAGGGGATCGTCATCGACGACCAGGATGGTGGCTTTACGTCCTTCGGCGGGAGGGGTAACGGGGCTCTGCATTTCCAAATCCGGTTCGTTCGTTGCTGTCGGCAGCCAAAGCGTTGCAGTGGTTCCAACGCCGACAATGCTCCTGAGTTCCAAAAGACCGCCGAGTTGCTCGGCCAAGCCATGGACCATCGATAGTCCCAGACCCGTGCCTTTGCCAAGCGGCTTGGTGGAGAAGAAGGGTTCGACCGCGCGTTTCAGCGTGGCCTCGTCCATGCCGGTGCCACTATCCGAAATCTCCAGGCACAGGTAGAACCCGGTTTTCAGCCCTTTCTCCGGGTCGCCGGCCTCTTCGGTGGCCGCGAACTGAATCGACCCGCCGCCGGGCATCGCATCGCGCGCATTGATCGCAAGATTGAGGATGGCCAGTTCGACCTGATTGGGGTCGACCTTGACCGCGGGAAGGTTGGTCGGGATTTTGAAATCGAGGATGATTTGCGGGCCGAGGGTGCGGTTCAGCAGATCGCGCATCCCCACGAGGAGGGCGGTCAGGTCGACGGCGCGGGTCTCCAAGCGCTGCTGGCGCGCGAAGGCCAGCATGCGTTGGGTCAGCGATGCACCGCGGGTGGCGCCTTGCAGCGCACTGTCGATCAGCTTCACCGCGCGCGGGTCGTTGGCCAGATGCTTGCGCAGCAGATCCATATTGGCCATCACGGCCATCAGCAGATTGTTGAAGTCGTGCGCCACGCCGCCGGTCAACTGACCGATGCTTTCCATCTTCTGCGCCTGGAGAAGCTGCTCCTGCGCCCTTTCGCGCGCGGCGACTTCGGTCAGCAATTCCTCTGTACGCTCCTGCACGCGCGTTTCCAGTGTGGCGGTCAGGATGGAAAGCGCCGAACGTTCGGCGTCCAACTCGGCCACCAAACGCTCGCGCTCCAATTCATACGTCTTGCGTTCGGTAATATCCGAGGACACGCCGACCAGATGGGCCACGTCGCCGGCATCGTTGCGCACGACACGGGCGCGGAAATCAACCCAGTGCTCGGTGTTGTTGGGCCACATGTTGCGAAACTCGATCACATAGTCTTCGCCGGTGCGCAGCGAATGCTTGATCGCCGTTTGGATGCGCAACAGGTCCTCGGCATTCACCCCGGTCATCAAGTCGGTGTAGGTGAATTTCTGGTCGCTGCCGCGTCCGAAATGCGAGCGGCAGCTTTCCGAGGCATGCAACGTCATGTCGGCGATGTCGAGCGTCCATGAACCGAGCCGCCCGGCACGCAAAGCCGTCTGCAGCCGCTGTTCGCCCTCGCGCAACTCGTCGAGGCGCGTGCGGGCCTCGTATTGCCGCCGGCGGCCACGCAGGGCGGTGCTGACGATGCTGGTCAGCGTGGTGGGATGGAAGGGGCGCTCGAGAAAGGTGACGTTACCCAGAATTCCCGCGATGCGGATCGCCGCCGGATTGCGCTCCAACCCGCCGCCGTGCTGGGTCAGCAGCACGATCGGCAGATCCGACCATGCCGGCTGGTTGCGCAGAAAACTGGCAATCGGATGCAGATCGACATTGCGCAGCGCCTCGTCGGCGATGATCGCCAGGCCGGCGCCGTCCGCGATGTCCTCGCAGACACCGGCGATATCGGACCGGATCGTGTGGCCGAACCCCCCTTGCTTCAAGATCAATGCGGCGACAGCAGCGTCGCGCCCGCTGGGGGCGAGAATGACAGCGCGTTCCGATAACGAACCCTGTACCGTCATCTCAGCGCTTTAGGCATCAGCGATCCGCTGCTGCCGGCATAGACGGGGACGCCGCGCAATACGCCATGGAACTCCTCGAGAGGGGCGCCGATCGTCAGACCGTGCCCGCTGATCTGGTACTCGCGAATCGTCGATTCGTGCGAGCCGGTGCGCTTCTTGACCACCGAGATGGCCCGGCGAATCCGGCCTGCGGCTTCGAAGTAGCGCAGCAGGATGACATTATCCGCGAGATAAGTGATGTCGACCGGAGCAGACATGTCGCCCACAAGCCCATGCTGGGCGACCGTCACGAATGTCGTCGCGCCCTGGCGGTTCAAGTATTGCAAAATCTCGTGCATGTGCAGCACGAGCGAGTTCTCTTCGGGCATCGCGGCCTGATAGCCGTTCAGACTGTCGATGATCACGGTCTTGATTTTCTGGGAATCGACGACGTGGCGCACCCGATGGGCGAACTCTCCGGGCGAGAGCTCGGCCGCGTCGATCTGTTCGATGACGATCTTGCGATCCAGGCGCAACTGCTCGAGATCGATACCGACCTCTTTGATACGTTGGAGAAGGAGGCCGACCTCTTCGTCGAAGACGAACAGAGCCGCCTTCTCGCCGCGCGCGATGGCCGCGACGGCAAACATCAGCGAGATCAACGATTTTCCGGTGCCGGCCGGCCCCAGGATCAGCGAACTCGACCCGGCGTTGACGCCACCGCCCAGCAGTAAGTCGAACTCGCTGATTCCGGTCGAAAGCTGCGTACGGGTGAACGGCGTGCGGTGCTCGGCGGCCACAAGACGTGGGAAGACCTGCACGCCGCCGGTCGCGATCGTGAAATCGTGAAATCCGCCGCGGAATTTTTGACCCCGGTACTTCATCATGCGCAGCCGGCGGCGCTCGGCGCCATAGGCCGGCGCCAGCTCCTCCAAACGGAGGACGCCATGGGCGACGCTGTGTACCGTCTTGTCCCCGGCCTCCGCGGTCAGGTCGTCGAGCATCAGCACCGTGGCGCCGTGGCGGTTGAGGTAGTGCTTGATGGCCAGGATCTGCCGGCGATAGCGCAGCGAACTTTGAGCCAGAAGGCGGATTTCCGACAGGCTGTCGAGCACGATGCGCGCTGGCTTCGTCTGTTCGATGACGTCAAAAATCTGTCTGGTCGTTTCCCCCAATTCAAGGTCGGACGAATAGAGCAGGCTCTGCTGCTGTTCTTCGTCGAGCAGGTTTTCGGGCGGGGTCAATTCGAAGATCGCGATCTTGTCGTCAAAGTCCCAGCCATGGGAGGCCGCGGAGGCGCGCAGCTCCTGCTCGGTCTCGGACAGGGTCACATAGAGTCCCTGTTCGCCATGCCGGGCGCCTTCGAGCAGGAATTGCATGGCGATGGTGGATTTGCCCGCGCCGGGCTCGCCCTCGATCAGAAAGACGCGGTGGCGGGTAAGGCCGCCGTTCAGAATTTGATCGAGACCGGTAATCCCGGTTTTGGCTTTAGGCATTTCGGTCGTCATCGTTTCTCCTGGGCCTAGCACCGGCACCCCGAAGGAACTGTGCGGTCGTTATTGTTCGTGGTCGTCAGGGACGGAGGTCGGTGGTCGTTCGTTGTTTCGGCTGTCACAGGTTTTGGCCGGAGGTTTGGATTTTTTTTTGACCAGAAAATGGAAAAGTTGGCCACAATTCGGGCACCGGCCGTACGGCCGGGCGAATGATCTTTGGCTCATACCCCAGTGTTTATGCAGCGGAATCCGCGCATAACCACAGATATGTCACAAGCTGTTCAGAGCAGCCCGAGCGCCTTGAAGCTGGAATGGCCGGCGCGGCCGATGATCAGGTGATCGTGCAGCACGATGCTGACCGCGCTCAGCGCGTCGCGGACCTTCTTGGTCATTTCGATATCGGCGCGGCTGGGGGCGGTGTCGCCCGAAGGATGGTTGTGCACCATGATGATCGCGCTGGCGTTGAGCGCGAGGGCCCGCTTCACAACCTCGCGGGGATAGACGGGCGTGTGGTCGACGGTTCCTTCCTGCTGCACCTCGTCGGCGATCAGCACGTTCTTCTTGTCGAGAAAGAGGAGATGGAAGCGTTCGGTGGGCTCGTGGGCGAGCGCGGTGCGACAGTAGTCGATCACCTTGTCCCAGCTTGCGAGCACATTGCGCTGGATGACCTGCTCGCGGGTCATGGTGCGCGCAGCGGCGGCCACGACCTTCAGGGCGATGGCCGTGTTCTCCTGGATGCCTTTGACCTGGATCAGCCGCTCGATCTCTGCGCCGAGCACCGCCTGGAGGCTGCCGAAGGTCTCGAGCAGGTCCTTGGCCAGCGGCTTCACGTCGCGGCGCGGGATGGCGATGAAGAGCAGGAGTTCGAGAAGCTCGTAGTCGGCCAATGCCTCGGCGCCGCCTTTGAGAAAGCGATCCCGGAGTCGCTGGCGATGGCCGAGGTAGTGAGGCTCGTCGGTATCTGAGGCTTGTGCTGACGGAATCGCGTCAGGCGGCATAGGGCGGGCGGTCGAGGCCCGCCGGCGAGGTCGTAAAGATTTCGCAGCCGGTTTCCGTCACGCCGATCGTGTGCTCGAACTGGGCCGAGAGGCTTTTGTCCTTGGTCACGGCGGTCCAGCCGTCGGCCAGGATCTTGGTCTCCCAGCGGCCGGCGTTCACCATCGGCTCGATGGTGAAGATCATGCCCGCCTTCAGGACCAGACCTTCCTTGGGCTTGCCGAAATGCATGACGTTCGGCGCCTCGTGGAAGATGCGGCTGATACCGTGGCCGCAGAATTCGCGCACCACCGAGAAGCGGTTCTCTTCGACATAGTCCTGGATCGCGTGGCCGATATCGCC
>CAZNZI010000118.1:0-4861 GCA_964577475.1 uncultured Rhodospirillaceae bacterium | reverse complement strand
GACATTCTCGGTTCGCTACGCTGCGACTGCGGCGATCAGCTCGAGGCCGCGCTCGGTGCGATTTCGGCGGCGGGGAACGGGCTGCTGATCTATCTGCGCGGCCATGAAGGGCGCGGGATCGGGCTTGGCAATAAAATCCGCGCCTATGCGCTCCAGGATCAAGGCGCCGACACGGTCGAGGCCAACCACCAGCTTGGCTTTCTGGCCGACCAGCGTGACTATCGCGCCGCGATCGGCATTCTCGATGCATTCGGCCTGCGCAGCATCAAGTTGCTGACCAACAATCCAGAGAAGGTGGCGGCGCTGGAAAAAGGCGGGATCAAGATTGCCGAACGGCTGCCGCTCTGGACCCGCGACAACCCGCACAGCCACGCCTATATCGAGACCAAGCGGCGGGTCATGGGGCACTTCGCCCCGGAATAGCCAATGACCTAGCCAACGACTGGCTAGGTCGCTTCGGGACTTTCCAGCGGCGTGTTGGCCGCGCAGAGCGGGCAGTCGGCGGGCGGCCAATAATGGCTGGGCAGTTGCGCGATCGATTCGAGCGCCATGTTGGAACTTTTCGCCACGGTCTGGGCCGCGAAGCCCAGAATCAGCAGCGCCCCCAGAACGACCGGTTTCGCGCCACAGGCGGCGAGATCGGTATAGGTGGCCCGCGCAGCAGAGCCGGTGCTGATCACGTCATCGACGATCGCGACGCGCTTGCCGCCCAGCCAACTGCGGGTGCGGTTGGGAATGCGATAACGGATATCGATCCCGCCATCCGGCCGCACGTCTCCCAGCCGGTCGGCATTGAAGAATTCCAGATCGAGTTCGAGCGCGATCATCTGCGCCACGAAAGCACCGCCAACCACGGGGCCAACCACGGCTTCGATGTCGTGCTTGGCCAGTTGCAGCGCCAATTGCTGGGCAATCGGCCGCAGGCGGCGTGGATGGACGAAGAGGGTGTCGAGATCGAGCCACATATCGGCGTGGTGGCCGGACTCGAGCCGGAAATGACCACGGCGCGCGACCAGGAGGGCGTTGAGATCGTCCTGCATTGGGAGGCCTCTTCTTATGCGGCGATGAGCTGGAAGCGGTCGACATCGACCAGGCCGAAATCGGTGATCTTGAGATGCGGGATCACCGGCAGCGGCAGGAAGGCGAGTTGGAGGAAGGGCTCGGGCAGGGTGCAACCGAGATCGCGCACCACGCCGCGCAGCGCGTGCAGGCTCTGCGCCACCTCTTCGAACGGCTTGAGGCTGATGAGCCCGGCGAGCGGTAGCGGCAACTCGCCGATCACCGCGCCGTTGCGCACGGCGACGAAGCCGCCGCCGATCTGGATCAGGCGGTTGACCGCCGCGGCCATGTCGGCATCGTTCGCGCCGATCACGCAGACATTGTGGCTGTCATGGCCGATCGAGGAGGCGAGCGCCGCATCCTTGATGCCGAAGCCCTTGACGAAGCCACGGCCGATATTGCGGTTCTTGCCGTGGCGTGCGATCACGCAGACCTTCAGCACGTCTTGCGACGGATCGGCCTCGCGCTTGCCATCCCGGTAGGGCAGTGCCATACGCAGATGCTCGGTGACGACGGTGCCCGATGCCACGCCGATCACCGGACCCGTAGGCCCGGAGGCGGGCGTGGCGAAATCGGCCTCGGTCACGGGTGCCAGTTTCATGCTGTCCAGACCGACGGGCGGCGCCGGCTTGCGGCCCTGGAACAATGCGTCGCCGACGACGCGCCCCGCCGAGACCACCGAATGGACACGGCAGTCGGCCAAATCTTCGAGCAGCACGATATCGGCCCGCTGGCCGGGCGCGATCAGGCCGCGATCGACCAGGCCGAAACCGCGCGCCGCCGACCAGCTCGCCGCGCGATAGGCATGGACCATCGGCGCGCCGTGCTTGATCGCCAGGCGGATGATATGGTCGAGATGGCCTTCCTCTGCGATGTCGAGCGGGTTGCGGTCGTCGGTACAGAAGCCGCAGAAGCTGGAAGTCTGCTCGTTGAGCGCGGGCGCCAACGTAGCGACGTCCTTGCATACGGTGCCTTCGCGGATCAGCACCTGCATGCCTTTGCGCAGCTTCTCCCAGGCGGCATCGAGGGTGGTGGTTTCGTGGCAGTTGCGGATGCCGCAGGAGAGATAGGCGTTGAGGTCCATGCCGCTGACCATCGGCGCGTGACCGTCGATATGGCTGTCCGAGAAGGCTGCCAGCTTCTCGAGGACGGCGGGGTCCTTGTTGAGGATGCCCGGGATGTTCATGAACTCGGCGAGACCGATGCCCCGCGGATGATCGCGATAGGGCAGCAGATCAGCCGCGTCGAGCCGCGCGCCCGAGGTTTCGAGTGCGGTCGCCGGCACGCAGGACGGGAGCTGGACGCGGAAGTCCATCGCCGTCTGCTCGGCCGATCCCAGCACGTATTCGAGCCCCGTCGTGCCGAGCACATTGGTGATCTCGTGCGGATCGCAGATCGCCGTGGTGGTGCCGCGGGGCAGGGCGCAGCGATCGAATTCGAAAGGTGTCACCAGGGTCGATTCGACATGCATGTGGGTGTCGACGAAGCCCGGCACGCAGGTGAGTTTGCTGCCGTCGATCTCGCGCTTGCCCCTGTAGCCGGCATAGGTGCCGACGATCTGATCGCCGCAAACGGCGATGTCGCTCTCGGCGATTTCGCCGGTAACGATGTTCAGGAACCGCGTGTTCTTGATGACCAGATCGGCGGGTTCGCGGCCCAGGGCCTGGTCGACGGAACGGGCGATGAATTCTTTGCCACGGCGGGGACGGGAAGGTGCCATTGCTTATTCTGCCATGGATGAGCCGGGGAAACCAAGCCGCTGCCGGAAGGGCCGCCCCTAGGCAAAGAGGCCTGCAACGACTACCGTCTCGAAGGCCGCCAAGGGTTATCTGCGGAGGGGGATCGTCATGGCCACTTGCCTCGATTGCGCCAAGATTTCGAGCGCCGCCTACCATACGGCAACTTCGCAATGGGACGCTCAACCGCCGGGCCATATGGTCGATGGCTTCACGGTCCAGAAATGGGAGACGGGAACCTTGCTGGGGAACGGCTTCCAGGGCGGTATCTGGCAGAACGACCGCGCGATCGTCGTCGGATTCTGCGGCACCAATCCCGACCAGAAAGGCAAGTTCGGCAGCGACATCAGCGCCGACATGCGGATCGGCTTCAAGATCCTGCCCAACCAATCGAGTTCGGCGCGCAAAATGGTGATCGCCGCGCAGGGCATCGCCCGAAACCGCCGCATCATCGTCACGGGGCATTCGCTGGGCGGCGGCCTCGCGCAGGTGGTGGGCGTTTGGATGAACGTGCCCTTCATCACCTTCAATGCGCCGCCGATGGCGGGCGCGATGAAAGTGGCGCTCGGCAACATCTTCAAGCCGATGATGATGGCCCGCACGATCAAGGCGCAAGGCGTCGCTGACACGGCCGGCGTCAATTTCGTCGTGCCCGGCGACTTCGTCAGTTCGGAATGGGTCGACAAGCATGTGGGCATGGTCGTCGAACTGCCGCGCGGCGATACCGGCGGCTCGGCCCATGCGATGGACACGATCTATTCGGCCCTTCAAGGAACGGACTGGGCCGGCATCGATCCTTTCGGGTGAGGGGGCGGCCTCAGAGCTTCATCAGGATCGCGACGATGTCGGCGATCAGCATGGCGACGAACGGGATCGAGCCGATATAGAAGCCGATTTCGCGCTGCCGGGCTTCGCGGTAATAGCCCCAGGCATAGACCCCGCGCCCGATGCACCAGAGCAGCCCGCCGAGCCCTCCCCAGGCATCCCCGATCCACAGCGCGCACAGCCACAGGACGGGCAGCACCATAAGGAGCTGTTCGGTCGTGTTCACATGGACCCGGAACCGGCGTTCGAAATCGGGATGGCCGGTGGTAGCGGGGGCGTTCACCTTGTATTTGCCGCGGCCGAGGCTGACGGCGGCGCCGAACGCACCGTAAACGATAATGGCCAGAAGCGTGGCAAGGGCGCTCAGCGGATAGGCGGTCATTCGGTCCTCCCCATTTCCCATACTCTCGCATGAGGTCCGGCTGAGGCAAAGACGCGACATCATGGAACGGCCACATTCGGCATGTCCCATGCACCGTAGCCTCTCAGATCACACCCCCGCAGCCGGAACACAGCCCATGACCGTCACCTTGTTTTCCGTCCCTCTGGCCGGCTTGGCGGCCGCCGTCCTGGTCGTCATGGCCGTGATCCATATGTACTGGGCGTTGGGCGGCAGTATCGGGGCCGAGGCGTTGGTACCGCAAACCACCAAGGGGCCGCTGTTCCGCCTCACTTCGGCGGTGACCCTCCTGATCTCGCTGACCTTCATCCTGGCGGCCAACTTGATGCTGACACGTATCGGCGTCGCCACCGCGCGCATCTCGCCGACGGGCCTGCACATCGCCTGTGCGGCGCTGGCGGCTCTCTTCCTGATCCGCGCCGTCGGCGATTTCCGCTATGTCGGCTTCTTCAAGCGCGTGCGCCATTCCCGCTTCGCGCGGCTGGACACGCGCCTCTATTCGCCCATTTCGCTGTTCCTCGCCGTCGCGATCGGCGTCAATTCGCTCTGAACGGCTGCGGCCAAAGAAAAACCCCGCCGGTTGCCCGGCGGGGTTTCTGTCGATCGGGTATAACCCGGATCAGCAGGAGTAGTACATCTGGAACTCGATCGGGTGCGGGGTGTGTTCGAACTTGTACACCTCTTCCCATTTGAGCTCGATGTAGGACTCGATGAAGTCCTTGGAGAACACGTCGCCCTTCAGCAGGAAGGCGTGGTCCTTCTCCAGGCTGGTCAGCGCCTCGCGGAGGCTGCCGCACACGGTCGGAACCTTCTTCAGTTCCTCGGGCGGCAGGTCATAGAG
>CAZNZI010000117.1:0-4122 GCA_964577475.1 uncultured Rhodospirillaceae bacterium | reverse complement strand
TCGAGACAGTAGGCGGCGATCGAGACACAGAATTCGGCACCGCCGACGCCCGCCACGCGGATGACGGCATCGTTGAGGCGGCCAGCCTTCTGGGTCTGTTTAAGCATTTGGCCGACCAGGGGCGTGTCGGCCGGCGCGACGAGGTCGCGAAAGGAGGTGCCGAGCAGTTCGGACGACTTCTTGCCGAAGAAGGCCTGGGTCGCACCCGCCATATAACGGATGTTGAAGTCGCGATCGAGTTCCAGAAGCAGATCGGCCCAAGCGAAGGCCAGAGAAACGTAGCGATCGCGTTCGCTTTTCAACGCCTCAAGTCGTCCCGCGTCGTCGGCCAAACTCGATTCTCCCCACCTAACCACGCATCCGGGTTCCCCACAGCAACCACGGACGAAACAAAATCTCCTGCAGTGCCGCTCGCCCTACCCACGGGTACAGAGAGCCGCACAACGGGGCGGTATTATACAGAGCCTGCGCAGAGAGACTAGGCCGTATAACCGCCCGTAAATTGGGCATTTATGCGAAAAACTTGCGCTTTCATTACAAGCCTCTGCGGGCCGTCACGGCTTGTCGCGAAATCCCTGGGCCACGACATAGGTCTCGGCCGACTCGGCGCGGCTGGCGGCGGGCTTGGCGTGACGCACGGTCGTGAAGCGGCGCTTCATCTGGTCGAGCAACTCGCGTTCGGTCCCACCTTGAAACACCTTGGCGACGAAGGCGCCACCGGGCGCGAGGATCGTGAATGCGAAATCGAGCGCCACCTCCACCAGCGCGACGATACGCAAGTGATCCGTCGAGGCGTGGCCGGTGGCCGGCGCGGCCATGTCGGAGAGGACGATATCGGCGGGTCCCGCCAGCGCCTCGGTGATCAGACGCGGCGCCTCGGCGTCGAGGAAGTCGCGGACGATCGTGGTCGTGTGGGGCACCGGATCCCATTCGAGGATATCGATACCGACCACGCGGCCTCCGTTGAGGGTGCCGGCCTTCACCCGCTCGGCCGCGACCTGGCTCCATCCGCCCGGCGCGGCGCCGAGATCGACCACGCGCTTGCCGGGCGACAGGATGTGAAAGCGGTCGTCGAGCTGCATCAGCTTGAAGGCGGCGCGGCTGCGCAGACCTTGACGGCGCGCCTCGATCACGTAAGGGTCGTTGAGCTGACGCTGCAGCCAGCGCGTCGACGAGACCGTCCGTTTCGCTGCCGTACGCACGGTCTCGCGCAACATCCTCCCGCCGGTGCGACCGCCCTCGTTCCGACCCTTGCTTCGTTGCGCCATAATCGCGGCCTTGTTCAAAAGGGCCGGTTTTTCGGCCTGTTCCAAGGGGTAAACCTAGCTGACCGGTCCTCGCGCAGGAAGGCGGAAATGGCTTCCAACCCGATGGCCGGACATGCTAAAAGACCGCTCTTTCAAGGCCGGTCCTTCTCGCTGCTGGGGGATCGTCTAACGGTAGGACAGCGGACTCTGACTCCGCTAGTCTAGGTTCGAATCCTAGTCCCCCAGCCAACCTCCCCTCGTCCATCGCTCCTCTTTTTTGATTAGGTCTGACGCGCGTTGCCGCCGTCACATTGCGGGCGCGAAAAAATCCGGTGTGGACAAAATGCGCGCGGGCATTGCTTTTCTGCGCAGCCGTAGTGTATCAGACAAGCCAAGCAACACTTCCCACAACCCGGGACGCAGCGCAGTTTGCACGCGACTCGGACCTAGCTGATAAGGAGCGGCTTGATCATGGCAGCCAAAAAAGCATCAGAAGCACCCGCCGTCGTTACGTTGAAGCATCTGGCCGCGGCGATTGCCGACGCGCAGGAAATCTCCAAGAAGCAGGCTGAAGGCATCCTCAACGACACCGTTGGTCTCGTTGTGAAGCACCTCAAGAAGGGGGCGAAGGTGCGCATTGCCGGCCTCGGCATCCTGCAGGTGAAGAAGCGCGCTGCGCGCATGGGCCGCAATCCCGCCACCGGCGAAGCGATCCAGATCAAGGCGAGCAAGAAGGTCGCCTTCCGCGCCGCCAAGGAACTCAAGGACGCGGTCTGATCTGACTTAGCGGAATTCGGGGATCGCGTCGCGCCGGTGGGGGTGGCGCGATCTCCGCCACCGAGGACCCTCCCGGGTCCTCCCGGCCCTAGCGGCCAAAACCCCACTCTCCCAAGACGATCCGGCCTTTAGGCCTTCTTTCCAACCGGTTGCAGACCGCGCCCCAAATGGGCGCTATCCTATCTGCACGTGACTGCCCGTCCGGTTGGAGCCTTCGATGCACATTGCCGCCCTGATTGTCGCGCTGATCGTTGCGCTGCTGCACCTCTACATCCTGGTCATGGAGTCGTTCCTCTGGGGAACGAAGCGCGTGAACAAGACCTTCGGCGTCACGCCCGAGCAGGCTGTGGTGATGAAACCGATGGCGGCCAATATGGGTCTCTATAACGGCTTCCTCGCCTCCGGCCTGATCTGGGGCCTGCTGGCACCCGACTCGATGATCCATCCGGTGCTGACCTTCTTCCTGGCCTGCGTCGCGATCGCCGGTCTCGTGGGCACGGTAACGACTGGCAACCGACGGATCGTTGTGATCCAAACCATCCCTGCGATCGCTGGTCTGATCCTGCTCTGGGCGTGACCGATCGGCGGCCATCCTGTGACGGCCATCACATGAACACGATCGCGTGCGCAGCTGGGTGAACCGGTTCCCTCGAATCGCGTGGGAAATGCAATAGACGCAATTTGGGCAGGGATTTGTGCCCGTTGCGTTAAAAAGATCATTGGGGCAGAGTCTTGAAAATTGATCGGCTTCGATGAGGTTGCGGGCGCCTACGAGGGTAACCGCGACACACCTGAGGGCCAGGGACGAGAACCGGCACAGCCGGCGGGTCTGGGACGGAAATTTGAGGAGAAGCCGCTTTGCAGCCCACCGATATCGGTGCGCCTGAGTACTTCCACAAAGTAGTCGACTGTCAGTGGGCGTGCCCGGCCCATACGCCTGTGCCGGAATACATCCGTCTGATCGCCGCCGGGCGCTATTCCGAAGCTTACATGGTCAATTGGAAATCCAACGTGTTCCCGGGGATCCTGGGACGCACGTGCGACCGGCCTTGCGAACCGGCAGGCCGGTTCGAGGAAGAACCGGTGGCGATCTGCCGCCTGAAGCGCGTCGCCGCCGACAACAAGGACGCCGACGACATTCGCGTCCGCCTGCCGCAAGCGCCGCAGGCCAAGAACGGCAAGCGTGTCGCGCTGGTCGGTGCCGGCCCCGCCTCGCTGACAGTCGCCCGCGATCTCGCGCCGCTCGGCTATCACGTCGTCGTCTATGACGGCGACCCGAAGGCCGGCGGGATGATCCGCAGCCAGATCCCGCGCTTCCGCCTGCCCGAATCGGTGATCGACGAGGAAGTCGGCTACATCACCGGCCTCGGCCTCGAGATGCGCCTCGGCCAGCGCATCGACAGCCTGAAGGCACTGTTGGCCGAAGGCTATGACGCCGTCTTCGTCGGCTCCGGCGCGCCGCGCGGCCGCGACCTCGACATCCCCGGCCGCAATGAAGCCAAAGCCAATATCCATATCGGCATCGACTGGCTGTCGAACGTCTCGTTCGGCCATATCGAAAAAATCGGCAAGCGCGTGATCGTGCTCGGCGGCGGCAACACCGCCATGGACTGCTGCCGCACCTCGCGCCGTCTCGGCGGCGAAGAGGTGAAGGTGGTCGTGCGCTCGGGCTTCGAGGAGATGAAGGCCTCGCCCTGGGAAAAAGAAGACGCGATGCATGAGGACATTCCGATCCTCAACTATCTCGTCCCCAAGGAATTCACCCATAAGAACGGCAAGCTGACCGGCGTGATCTTCGAAAAGGTCGCGGCAAAGAAGGACGAGAAAGGCCGCCGCCAGCTGGTGCCGACCGGCGAGCCCAATCAGCATATCGAATGCGACGACGTGCTGGTGGCCGTCGGCCAGGAGAACGCCTTCCCCTGGATCGAACGCGACGCCGGTCTCGAATTCGGCAAGTGGGACATGCCGGTAGTGGACGAGGTCACCTTCCAGTCCACCAACCCGAAAGTGTTCTTCGGCGGCGACGCCGCCTTCGGCCCGAAAAACGTCATCACCGCGGTGGCCCAGGGCCATCAGGCGGCCGTCTCCATCGATCTGT
>CAZNZI010000116.1:0-1537 GCA_964577475.1 uncultured Rhodospirillaceae bacterium | reverse complement strand
AGGTCCAGGCGCTCGCCGAAGCATTGGCGATCCCGGTGCTGACCAGCCTGGCCGGGCGGGGCGTGATTCCCGACGATCATCCGCTCTCGGTCGGCGGCCTCGGCTGCCATCGCAATCCGCTGTCGAAACGGCTGTTGAAGGAAGCCGATGTGGTGCTCGGCCTCGGCACGCGCTTCGAGGAAATGGAGACCAATTGGCGCGCCGGTTTCGTGCCCGCACCGGACGCGACCTATATCCAGGTCGATATCGATCCGGTCGAGATCGGCCGCAGCGTGCCCGCGAAACTAAGTGTGGTCGGCGATATCGCTCTGGTGGCCGAGAGCCTGCTCGACGCGCTGCGCGTCGGCGGCAAGACGCTGGGCCCGGGCAAATTCGTCACCCATCCGCGCATCGCCGGCTTCGCCGCCGAGCGCGCGGCAATCGAGACCGATATCGTTGCCATGGCGGATTCGGAGGCTGTGCCGATCCATCCGCTGCGCGTCATCCGCGCGGTGCGCCACGCTTTCCCGCGCGACGCGACCATTGCGATCGATGTCGGCTGTCTCGCACAGCACATGGCGGGCTCGTCGGTGGTGTGTCCGGTCTATGAGCCGCGCGCCACGCTGGTGCCGTCGAGCTTCTACGGGATGGGTTTCGTCGCGCAGGCGCTGCCGGTCGCCGCCATCGCGCGGCCGAACCGTCCGGCGGTGTGTTTCGTTGGCGATGGTTCGTTCCAGATGGCGCTGCCGATCCTGCCTATGGCGACCGAATACAAACTGCCCGTGACCTGGGTGATCCTCGACGATCTGGCGCTGGGTTCGATCCGCGACATCCAGGAATTCAATTTCGGCAACCGCATCCTCGATACCGATTTCAATTTCCAGCCTGACTTCGCGCAGCTCGCGCAAGCCTGCGGCTGCTACGGCGAGCGGATCGACCGGCCCGGCGATATTGATGACGCGATCGGCCGTGCGCTCGAGGCCAACGGCAGAGGCCAACCGGCCGTGCTCGATTTCCGCGTCGCACGGGCGCGCATGCAGCAGACCTATGACCACTATGTTTTCTACAAACGGGGCCAGCCGTGACTCGCCTCGATTTCGGTCAGCCGTTGGGCGGCGTGGTGCAGACCTCTTACACGGTCGAGAATATCGAAGCGGCGATCCAGGCTTGGTCACGCCAATTCGGCATCGGCCCCTGGGTGCTGCGCGGACCCTTCACGCCGAAGACGGCGCTGTATCGCGGCAAGCCGACCGATATGTCGATCTCGCTGGCGCTTTCCTTCTCGGGCCATCTCCAGATCGAACTGATCCAGCAGCACAACGATGCGCCCTCGGTCTATCGCGAGACGATCGAGAAACGCGGCCACGGTTTCCACCACTGGGGTGTCGCCGCCGAACGCTATGATGAGACGGTCGAAGACTATCGCGGTCGCGGCTACGAGATCGTCTTCTCCGATATCACGCCCGTCGGCACGCGGATCGCCTATTTCGATACGACGCGCGATCTGCCCGGCATGATCGAATTGATCGAAATGAACGCGGCGCAGGAGCGACGCTAT
>CAZNZI010000115.1:0-1856 GCA_964577475.1 uncultured Rhodospirillaceae bacterium | reverse complement strand
CGCTTGTCGGCTTCGGCGATCACCTCGTCGTCGCGCACCGAACCGCCCGGCTGGATCAGTGCCGTCGCGCCGGCTTCGGCGGCGGCGATCAGCCCATCGGCAAAGGGGAAGAAGGCATCGGAGGCGACCACGCTGCCGATCGCCGGGCTCTCCTTCAATCCCGCCATCGCGCCCGATTCGCCAGCCCGGATGGCGGCGATGCGCGAAGAGTCGCGGCGGTTCATCTGGCCCGCGCCGACACCGACGGTGGTGCCGTCCTTAGCGTAGACGATCGCGTTCGACTTCACGTGTTTGCAGACGGTGAAGGCGAACAGCAGGTCTTCGATTTCCTTTTCGGTCGGCGCGCGTTTGGTGACGACCTTGAGATCGGCTTTGGTCAGGTGACCGTTGTCGCGGCTTTGCAGCAGGAAGCCGCCAGCGACGCTCTTCACGGTCATGCCCGGCGTCTTGGGATCGGGCATACCGCCAGCCAGCAGCACGCGCACGTTCTTCTTCGCCGTCATGATCTTCAGCGCCTCGTCGGAGGCGTCGGGCGCGATCACCACCTCGGTCAGGATTTTCACCACCTCGGTGGCGGCCTTGGCGTCGAGCGGACGGTTGAAGGCGATGATACCGCCGAAGGCCGAGACGGGATCGCAGGCCAGCGCGCGCATATAGGCTTCGGCCACATCCGCGCCCAGCGCGACACCGCACGGGTTGGCGTGCTTGATGATGGCGCAGGCGGGCGTGGCAAATTCAGCCACGCATTCATAGGCCGCTTCGGTGTCGTTGAGGTTGTTGTAGCTGAGCTCTTTGCCCTGCACGATCCGCGCGGTGGCGATACCGGGGCGATTGCTGCCGTCGGTATAGAAGGCCGCCTGCTGGTGCGGGTTCTCGCCATAGCGCAGCGACTGTTTCAACGTGCCGCCGACGGCGAGATGGCGCGGGAAGGCCTCGCCGATCTGCTCGCCGAACCATTTGGCGATCATGCCGTCATAGGCGCCGGTGCGTGCATAGGCCGTCGCGGCCAGACGCTTGCGCAGGGCGAGCGTGGTGGCGCCGCCGCTTTTCTCCATCTCACCGGTGACGACCGCATAGTCCTCGGGATCGACCACCACGGCGACGTGATCGTGGTTCTTGGCCGCCGCGCGGATCAGTGCCGGGCCGCCGATATCGATGTTCTCGATACAGGTCGCGAAGTCGGCACCCTTGGCCACGGTGGCCGCGAAGGGATAGAGGTTCACCACCAGAAGATCGATCGGCGCGATCGCGTGATCCGTCATCGCCTTCTCATGGGCCGCATCGCCGCGGATGCCCAGGATGCCGCCATGGATCTTGGGGTGCAGCGTTTTCACGCGCCCATCCATGATCTCGGGAAAGCCGGTATGGTCCGAGACTTCCTTCACGGCCAGCCCGGCGTCGCGCAATGCCTTGGCGGTGCCGCCAGTGGACAGAATTTCCACACCGCGCGCGGCCAGGGCTTTCGCGAAATCGAGCAGGCCTGTCTTGTCGGAAACGGAAATCAAAGCGCGGCGGATGACGGGCTCGGCCATGGGCAACCTCGATGCGATCTGACGGCGGTCCTATAGCACGCAAGCCCAGGGCCGGGGGAGACGGAAATGCCATGCATCCGTGCCTTGCGGCCCGGTCATGGGGCATGGGATCTAAGTTCCCGGTGCGTATTCCGGGACGAGGCGCTTGAGTGCCTCGAGCATGCCCTGAGCATCCAAGGCGCGGCAGCGCTCCTCGACGATGTCGAGCGTTGCCGTCACCTGCGCACGCTCGATCCGCCGCGCCGAGGCGGCCAGGATGCCTTGGCGTCCTGTCGGCTCCGGCGGCTCGGCGACATGGAAAATTTCCTCGAACAGGTTCTCGCC
>CAZNZI010000114.1:0-3016 GCA_964577475.1 uncultured Rhodospirillaceae bacterium | reverse complement strand
CCGAGGAATTGGTGGCGCTGGGGCGGCAGATCGGCGACGAAGACCTGCTGTACGAGGCGACCCATTGCCGCTGGGCCACCGCCTATGTGCATGGCGACGTGCCGCTGGCTCTGGCGCTGAGTGCCGAGGGGAGGGCGCTGTACCGGCGCGAGCGCCATGCCAGCAGCGCCGATCAATATGCGGGGCACGACCCGGGCGTCTGCGCTTGCGGGGTCCATGCGACCAGCCTGGCGAGCACGGGACTGATCGATCAGTACGTACAGGCCGCCGAAGCCGGTATTGCCCTCGGGGTGTCACTCAATCATCCCCATAGCCACGCCCATGGTCTGGCATTGGCGTTGGACGCTTGCTATGCCGCGGGCGATCACGGGCGCATCGCGCAGTTCGCCGCCGAATTGCGCGTACTTGCCGACCGTTACGATTTTCCCTCCCACCGCGCCATCAGCGGATTCTTCGGCAATTGGACGCGGGTCATGGGCGGCGCGACCGACGGATTTGCGGACATGGAGGCCGCGTATCTGCGCCATGTCATGGGAATCTTCGGGCGCCGGGCCATCACGGCCTGGCTGGAGGCGCTGCTTTTCGTCGGCCGCGTTGATGACGCGAAAGCGGCCATCGACGACGCCTTCGCCGCCGGTGCCGTCACCGAAGGCAGCGAAGCCTCGGCACTCTGGCGCCTGAAAGGCGAGATCGCGCAGTTGGAGGGCGGCATTGGCGTCGAGGGGATGCTGCGCAATGCGCTCACCATCGCCGAGCGGCAGGGCGCCTTGGTGATGCGCCTGCGCGCGGCAGACAGTCTGGCGCGCATTGTCGCCGATACAGGGCGGCGCGGCGCGGCGCGCGAGATCCTGGCGCCGGTCTATGCTCTGTTCACGGAAGGGCTCGCGTCGCCGCATCTGCGGCGGGCGAAGGAATTGCTCGACGCCTTGGGCTGATGGCTTAGGTGAACGCCTTGAAGGCGATCAGGGTGAAGGTGTCCTTCACGCCCGGGATCTTCTGCAGGGTCGAAGTGACGAAGTGCCCGATGTCGACACTGGGTTCGAGATAGCACTTCACCATCAGGTCGTATTGGCCCGAGGTCGAATGGACTTCGGAGACGCCCTCGATGTCGACGGCTTCTTCGGCCACCTTATAGGCTTGGCCCAATTCCGTTTTGATCATCACGAAGATCGTCTGCATCGGAGAGTCTCAGCCGGTGCGGCGGCGCAGCGCCAGGGTTTCGCTCGAAGACCGTGCGATGAAGTCGGGCGGGTTGTCGCCGAAACCGATCACCGCGGGATGGTTGTCGCGGTCGCCGCGGTCATGGCGGTCGCGCCGGCCCTCGTGACGATTTTCGTTGCGGCTTTCATGCCGGTTGTCATTGCGGCCTTCATGGCGATGATCCGGCCGCTGGTCGCGGCGCGGCCGGTCCTGGCGCGTATGCTGGGCCATCTCGACCACTTCGGGGGCAGCCGGCTCGGCAGCAACAGGCTCGGGATCGGGCAATACGTCGAGTACGGCGGCCGTTTCGGCACCGGCATGATCGATGCGCTCTTCGCGCTCGCGGCGTCCGCCCCGGCGGCCACGGCCACCGCGCTCGCTCCGCTCGCCACGGTCACGGCCCCGCGAGGGGCGGCGTTCTGCGAAGGCGGCTTCCTCGTCCGGCGTGCGCTCGGTAGGAATGCCTTCCAGCGTCATCTTGGGAATCTCGCGGCCGATCAGCCGGGTGATCTGGGCCAGGAACTTGCCGTCTTCCCGCGTGGCGATCGTGAAGGCGCGGCCCTCTTTCCCCGCGCGGCCGGTGCGGCCGATGCGATGGACGTAAGAGTCGGGATGGTTGGGCACGTCGAAATTGAAGACATGCGAGAGCCCGCTGATATCGATGCCGCGCGCGGCGACGTCGGAGCAGACCATCAAAGGCACTTCGTTCGCTTTGAAGCGCTCGAGCGTCTCGGTGCGGGCCGACTGGGCCATGTCGCCGTGAAGCTGGACGGCATTGAAGCCGTGCTTGGTGAGCGACTTGTAGAGGATGTCGACGTCCCGTTTCCGATTGCAGAAGATCAGTGCGTTCTTCACGTCCTCGGTGCGCAGCAGGTGGCGCAGCACCTCGCGCTTGTCCATCGGGCTGCAGGTCACCACGAAATCCTTGACCGAGGTGTTGGTCGAGGCGGGCGGGGCGACCGATATCTGCTTCGGGTTCGAGAGGAACGCATCGGCCAGGCGGCGGATTTCCGGCGGCATGGTCGCCGAGAAGAAGAGCGTCTGGCGGATCTTGGGCAGCAGGCCGACGATCTTCTCGACATCGGGAATGAAGCCCATATCCAACATACGGTCGGCTTCGTCGATCACCAGCGTCTTGCAGTCGCTCAGCAGGATGCGGCCGCGTTCGAACAGGTCCATCAGGCGGCCGGGCGTGGCGATCAGCACGTCGGCGCCGCGATCGAGCGCCTTGCCCTGGTCGCCGAAGGATTCGCCGCCGATCAGCAGCGCCATCGAAAGCTTGTGGTACTTGCCGTATTTCTCGAAGTTCTCGGCCACCTGGGCGGCCAGTTCGCGGGTCGGCTCCAGGATCAGCGAGCGGGGCATGCGCGCCTTGGCGCGGCCGGCGCCCAGCACTTCGAGCATCGGCAGCACGAAGGAGGCGGTCTTGCCGGTTCCGGTCTGCGCCACACCCAGCACGTCGCGGCCGGTGAGCACGATGGGGATCGCCTGTTCCTGGATGGGCGTGGGCGTGACGTATCCCGCTTCCTCAACGGCTTTGAGGATCGCAGGGCCTAAACCAAGATCGGCAAATGTCATTAAGCGGAGAGTCCGAGCGCGCGGTGCGCGGCAAAAAAGGGCTAAAGGACGGGCGGATCATAGAATGTCGGGCGCTGGAGTCAATCGCTGCGGCCCGACATTCCTAGCAAAACACCCTTAAATCACGCGATTCCACCACCCGCGACGGGGCGGCGAGGCGGGCTGTTCGGGAACCGGTTCGGCCTTGGGGGCCGGCGGTGCAGGGGGAGGCTCGACGGCAGCCGCCGGCGTGGTTTCC
>CAZNZI010000113.1:0-1592 GCA_964577475.1 uncultured Rhodospirillaceae bacterium | reverse complement strand
ACCGCGGCGACGTTGTGGTTCGTGACGGTGATGGGGCTCTGCTTCGGCGGCGGGGCCAACGGCCTGGGCCTGGCGACGTTCGTTCTCGGACTTCTGGTCCTCACGGTGATGAAGCGGTGGGAGAAAACGATGCGGGTCGAGCATCATGCCCGGCTGATGCTTGAAACGACGGATCGAGGTCCGACCGAAGAATCCGTCGACACGCTGATGCGCGCAGCAGGCTATCGCGCCGACAGCTGGTCCGTCACCTATCGCGACCAAGCCAAGGTCCGTGTGTTGCGCTGCCGTGTGCGTTGGTCGGGCGACAGCCGGCCATATCCAACGCCCGGTTTCATCGAAGTGCTGGCACGCAATGACGAGGTGACGGTGGTCGATTGGCGGCCATGATCCCCGCGCCGGCCTATACGGGGAACGCTTAATCCGGCTTCGACGTTATCTCTGCATGACCGGACGTTTCTGTCCGTTGGACAAAGTTGATGTGGAGAGCACCATGGAACGTCGCGATGAAACGGTGACCTTGATCTCGGCCGACAAGGTCTCCGGCACGGATGTCTATAATCCCGAAGGGGAGAGCCTCGGCGAGGTGAAGGACGTGATGCTCGACAAACAGTCGGGCCGCGTCGCTTATGCGATCATGTCGTATGGCGGCTTCATCGGCATGGGGAAAGATTATTTTCCGCTGCCGTGGTCGACCTTGCACTACGACACCGACAAAGGCGGCTATGTCGTCAATCTGAGCAAGGACCAGCTCAAGGGTGGCCCGCACTATGAGCCGGCCCGCATTCCGGAATGGGATCGTGCTTACGAGGGCAAGATTCACGACTACTACAAAGTACCGCCCTACTGGAGCTAGGCACCGGGCCGGGGGCCCGATTGGCGGGGCCCCCGGCTTCCTTTTTTTGCCATGTTCCTGGTTCAGAGTCGCCGCCGTCAGAGACAAAAGGAACAAAACCATGCTTAACAGGTTTCTGATCGCCACGACCCTGACCGCCATCATCGCCGCCGCTGGCGCGCCCCCGACCTTCGCGCAAGGCGCACCGCAAACCGTGACCAAGGTCAATGTGGTCGCCGTCGCCCAAGGGTTCCGGGCCTCCAAGATCGACGGCAGCACCGTCGTCAACGATCACGGCGACAAGATCGGCACGATCGACGACATCGTCCTGGTCAATGACTCGTCGAGCGCTTACGCGATTCTATCGGTCGGCGGCTTCCTGGGATTGGGGACCTATCTGGTCGCCGTTCCGTTCAAGGATCTCCAGATCGAGAAGAACAAGGTCACCCTGGCCGGCGCGACCAAGGACCAGTTGAAGACTCTGCCGCCTTTCCAATACGCGAAGGACTGACGGCGCGGCAATCGGCTTCCGATCCATGTCAACGACGATCGTGGCGCGGCGGTTCATTTCCGTCAGCTTTGGCGTGGCCGCGCTTCTGGCCTGCGTCTCGGTCTCCGCCTGGGCCGAAGGCGGATCGGGCGGTGGCGGCGCTGCGGGTGCCGGCGGCAAGGGCGAGCTTCTGCTGCTCGCCGAAATCGTACTTCTGTTGCTGATCGGGCGCGGCATCGGCGAGGTGATGCAGCGCTTCGGCCAGCCCGC
>CAZNZI010000112.1:0-2063 GCA_964577475.1 uncultured Rhodospirillaceae bacterium | reverse complement strand
TGCTTGGCGAGATAGGCGACGAGACCTTCGCCGGGTGTCGGTGTCTCTTCCTCGCGGGCCGCCAAGACCGAGACACGCTCGGCCTTCTTGAGGAAGGGCATCGCGAAATGCACGGCGCGGGCGGCTTGCGGACTGCCGTTCCAGAACACGGCCACATGACTGCCGATCTGCGCGGGCGGCTTCGCCGGCGCCAGCAGCAGCGGCCGACCGGTATCGAGGATCGCGGCATTGACGGTAAGCGGCGAAGGCAGGTCGCGATTGGGCAATGGCCGCGCAAGCACAACGAGATCGGAGAGGCGGCCCGCCGAGGCCACCACATCGTCTTCGCGGCCGACCTCCTCGCGCCAGCCGGCGGTGCTGCCATGCCGCTGGCAGGCTTCATCGAATTTCGCCCGCAGCGCATGCGAAAGTTCGAGCCCATGCTTCTCGGCGGCGCCCAGCATTTCCTCGACCATGGCGCCCGACATGCCTTCGCCCACCAGCGGCACGGCGCTGGCAGGGTCGGCGCGCACATGCATCACTTCGGGCTCGACATCGAAATGCTTGGCGGTGCGAATACCCATATCCAGGGTGGATGATGCCGATTCGATATCGGTAAGACAGGTCAGGATGACTCGGTAGGTCATGGTGGCCTCCGTCTTTTCTTTTCCCCGCAACGGGCGGCCGGTTCGACCGGCGCTTTGCCCGTTCCAGAGATAGTATGCCTTGCCCGTCGCGGTCACGGGTAAGTTTCGTTTCACACAGAACCTGGGCTAAATTGGGGCATCTCCCGTGCCCGGCCGGCTACGGCGATCAGGCGAACTCGGCCCGTTCCTCGACCACACCGGCCGGGTCCTGATGGATGATCACCTCGGCCGCCGGGAATGCGGCGCGGATCGAATCCTCCACCGCGTCGCTGATCACATGGGCCTGCGCCAAGGTGATCGCGGGATCAAGTTCGAGATGGAACTGGATGAAGGCGTCGTGCCCCGAGGAGCGCGTGCGCAGGTCGTGGACGTTGCGCACCTGCGGATGCGCCCGCGCGAGCGCCGCGATCTTCTGCCGGTCGGCATCGGGCAGTTCGTGGTCCATCAGCAGATCGAAAGACTGGCGCGAGATCCGCCAGGCACTCCAGATCAATGCACCGGCGATGACGACCGCGAGCAGCGGATCGACAATGGTCCAGCCGAGCATGGTCTGAACCACCAGTGCCGCGATCACCGCGCCGTTCATCAAGAGATCGCCGAGATAGTGGGTGGAGTCGGCGCGCACGGCGAGCGATCCGGTCTCGCGCACCACCATGCGCTGGAACCAGACCAGACCGAAAGTGAGCACCATCGAGCCTGCCATCACCGCGATGCCGAGATTGCTGTTGTCGACCGGTTCGAGATCGACGAGATGCTTGCCCGCTTCGCCGATCACGAACAGCGCCGAGCCGGCGATGAACGCCGACTGCCCGAGGCCCGCGATCGGCTCGGCCTTGCCATGGCCGAAACGGTGTTCGCGGTCGGCAGGCGTCAAGGCCTGGCGCACAGCGATGAAGTTGAGAATCGACGAGACGAGATCGAGCGCGGAATCGACCAGCGTGGAGAGCAGCGAGACCGAGCCGGTCGCAATCCAGGCCGCGAGTTTCGCTGCGATCAGCAGAAGCGCAACCGCAACGGCCGCCACCGTCGCGCGGCGCATCATGCGGCCACGGCGCGCGTCGCGTGACGAACGCGAAGCGCTTAGGGAAGATGCGTTTAGGGAAACAGTCTCTCGATCCGCCATCCGTCCTCCGTGCGCGAATATAAGATTCGCTCGTGGAGTCGGAAAGGACGATCCTGCCAAAATTCGATGCGAATAGGACGCAGTCTGAAGCCCGACCAATGCGGCGGACGCGGCACTTTTCCCAAGCCCAATTTCGCCGTCTGAATCGCGACACGCTTCTCAAGATCGAAGCGGCCTTCCATCACGCGCGATTGATCCGACGCCCAGGCCCCGATCTGCGAGTCGCGCGGGCGCGATGCGAAATAGGCGTCGGCTTCTTCGTCGGTCACCAATCCGGTCGGGCCTTCGATCCGGATCTGCCGCCGCAAACTCTT
>CAZNZI010000111.1:0-2908 GCA_964577475.1 uncultured Rhodospirillaceae bacterium | reverse complement strand
CCTGGGCGCGGTGATCGAGGTCTCATCGAACATGTTCGTGCCCGGCATTGTCGAACGGCAGACGCCGCGATCGGGAAGCTGGTTCGCGGTCGGTGGATTCGACGAGAAGACGCAGGAGCGCGCCCACGAAGTCGCCGATGTGCTGCGCCACGCGGGGACAGTGGAGGTTTCGAAAGACATCCGCTCATCCAAATGGATGAAGCTGGTGCTGAATGCCGCCGAGTTCCTGCCCTCGGCGATTCTCAACCTGCCGCTGGCCGACGCGGTCGACGTCCCGGGCATCCGCGACGTCATGATCGCCGCGGGCCGCGAAGCGGTACACATGGGTCTGGGCGTTGGCCGTCAGATCATGCCGATCTTGGGCCAGAAGCGCGTCGACGCCAATGACCCCGACCGCTACACGACCGATCTATTCGACACGCTGCTGAATGGCTGGACCTTGCCGACCACCAAGGTTGCGGTCCTGCAGGATTGGATGAAGGGCCGCCGCGGCGAGGTCGACGATATCAATGGCCTGGTGGTCGAAGCCGCCGAAACGCTCGGACGCGAAGCGCCGGTCAATGCGATGCTGGTTGACTTCGCCCACCGTATCGAGGCTGGCGAAATGAAGGCCGATCCCGCCCACGCGGAACTGCTGCTGAAATCCTTCCGGCGCTGATCAAGAAGTACGAGACAATCATGCCGGACGAGACGCTCGCGCAACCCATGACGCAGGGCTCGGCCCGTTGGACCACACGGACCCGCTTCGCCTTGGCGTCGCTGGCGCTGGCAAGCTTTTCGCTGGTGTTCGCCGAGTTTTTGCCCGCGGGACTGCTGACGCCGATGGCGGATGGCTTGGCGATCTCGCATGGCATGGCCGGCCAGACCGTCACGGCCACGGCGATCAGCGGCATGCTCACCGCCCTTCTGGTCGGCTTCGTGATCGGCCGGCTCGACCGCAAGACCGTGATGATCGCGCTTTGCATCCTCGGCATCGCCTCCAATGCCATGTCGGCGCTGGCGCCGAGCTTCGCGGTCGTACTGGTGGCGCGCGTTCTGCTGGGGATCGCGCTCGGCGGCTTCTGGAGTCTGGCCAGCGCCTTGATCGTGCGGCTGGTCTCGCTCGACGGCATCGGCAAGGGGATGTCGGTGATCATGGTCGGCGTGTCGCTGTCCTCGATCACCGCGCCGTCGCTCGGCACTCTGATCGCCGATGCGGTCGGCTGGCGCATGGCTTTCGCCGCCGGCACAGCCGCCGCCGTCATCGCCCTGATCGCCACCATCGTCGCCCTGCCCCGGCTGCCGGCCACCGACGCACTACGGCTCGGAACCCTGACCACGATCATACGGCGGCGGATGGTGGTGGTGACGCTGCTCGGCGTCGTGTCGATCGCCTCGGCCCATTTCGCCGCGCTGACCTATGTGCGGCCGTTTCTCGAAACCGTTACCCATCTGAGCCCGACCGTGGTCGCCGAGGTGCTGTTCGCCTTCGGCGTCGCCAACTTCCTCGGCAACCTCTTCACCGGCGCATTCGTCGATCGCCGCCTGCGGACGATGCTGGCCAACAACAGCCTGCTGATCGCGATTTCGACCATCGGCCTGGCCGCGTTCGGGGCGGATCTCGTTCCCGCCGCCATCGGCGTCGTGGTTTGGGGCTTTGCCTTCGGCGGCACGCCGACAGTGCTGCAGACCTATGGCGCCCGCGCCGCCTCGGACCACCTCGAAGCGGTCGGCGGGTTGTTCGTGGCCACCTTCCAGATTTCGATCGGCATGGGCGCCGCCGTGGGCGGGGTGATCGTCGATCATTCGAGCACCGTCTATGTGATGCTCTTCAGCGGCGTGATGGCCTGCGGCGCCGCCGCCCTCTCTCTCGTGCGGCCGAAATCATAGGGATTTCCCGGCCGGCCCCCGAGGCCGCGGCGATCTGCTCAACTCGCCGGTCACGCCGTGAGGCGGAAATAGAGCATCGGCAGTTTGTCGGGAAGCTGGGCGATCCGGTCGATCTGGAGCACGTTGCGCCGGCCGAAGATATGGAAGAGTGCCGGTTCCGAGGCCGGGTTCAGCCCGACGCAGAACACGTCAATGCCCTTGAACGCGGCCGCCTGGACGGCACGGCGCGCATCCTCCACCAGATATCTGCGATCGGCAGCATCCACATCGGACGGCTCGCCATCACTGATCACCAGCAGGAGCCGGCGATAGGATCGGCGCGCCGAGAGGAACTGGGTGGCATGGCGCAAGGCTGCGCCCATCCGCGTCGACAACTGTCCCTGCATGCCCGCCAGGCGCTGCCGGACCGCCGTACCATAGGCTTCGTCATAATCCTTCAGACGGTAATAATGGACGTCGGCGCGTGTGTCCGAACAGAAGGCGTGCATCGCGAAGGAATCGCCCACACCGCCCATCGCATGGGCCAGCAGCGCCGCCGCCTCACGCTCGAGATCGAGGACCGTCCCGCCCAGAGGCGTAGCATCCATGCTGGACTGCGACGTATCCAACAGGAGAAGCACCGACAGATCGCGAAATTGCCGGCTCAGCCGCCGGTACACATGGGGATCGGGTGTGATCCCGATCCGCTGGTCGATCGCCGCTTCGATCGCAGCGTCGAGATCGAGCTGGTCACCGTCCAGCCGCCGGCGCAGGCGGACCGGTCGGCTGACCTTGACCGCCCGCAGCAGCCGATCGATCCGGCGCACGAGATCGGTATGCCGCTCCAGTCCGCGTTCGACCGACTGCGCCGACCCGGCCGCCGGTTGGTAGTCCACGATCGTGGTCCATTCCGGCCGCTCCAAGCCGATCGAGTAGTCCCATTCGGGATAGCGGGCGACGGGAACGCCGATCTGCTCGGCCATCGTCGCAGGCGCGATCCCTGCAGGCTGGTCGTCCCCTTGCTCCGGCGGCGTTTCGAGGTCGCTGCGCCCCTCATCCT
>CAZNZI010000110.1:0-2140 GCA_964577475.1 uncultured Rhodospirillaceae bacterium | reverse complement strand
TGGAGCAGCTTGAGGATGTTGTTTTCGACGTCCTCGCCGACATAGCCGGCTTCGGTCAGGGTCGTGGCGTCGGCCATGGTGAACGGCACGTCGATGATGCGGGCCAGGGTCTGGTCCAGCAGGGTCTTGCCCGAGCCGGTCGGCCCGATCAGCAGGATGTTCGACTTGGCGATCTCGACATCGGCGTTCTTGCCGCCGTTGGAGAGGCGCTTGTAGTGGTTATGGACCGCGACGGCGAGGACGCGCTTCGCATGTTCCTGGCCGATCACGTAGTCGTCGAGCACGGCGCGGATATCGCGCGGCGTCGGGACCCCATCGCGCGAGCGGACCAGGTGGGTCTTGTGCTCTTCGCGGATGATGTCCATGCAGAGTTCGACGCATTCATCACAGATGAACACGGTCGGGCCGGCAATCAGCTTTCGCACCTCGTGCTGGCTCTTTCCGCAGAACGAGCAGTACAGGGTGTTCTTCGAATCGCCGCTGATGGACTTTGTCATCGTTACTCCATGCCACCGTTCCGGCGGCAAGTGATTATCCTAGACCGCCGCAGATATGCCGCACAATGGCAAAACGGTCAGTATTTACCGAGGCTTCATGCCCAAAGATGCGCCCTTCTGGCCACATCCGACGGTCGATGCTGACACGTCATTCGGAAAGAAAGAGTTACTGGTGCCGAGGCCCTAAACGGGCCCCGGCGCTCAGTAAACTCAGGCCGCGGCGGACGCCTCGGCGAGGGGGGGACGGTTGGTAACCACTTCGTCGATCAAGCCAAAATCCTTCGCTTCGGCCGCGGTCATATACTTGTCGCGGTCCATCGCGCGCTCGATCTCCTCGAGGCTGCGTCCAGTATGTTGGACATAGATGTTATTCAGTCGCGTCCGCAGCGACAGGATTTCGCGGGCATGGATCTCGATATCCGCCGCCTGGCCCTGGAAGCCGCCCGAGGGCTGATGGATCATGATGCGTGAATTCGGCAGCGAGAACCGCTTGCCCTTGGCGCCCGCCTGCAACAGCAGCGAACCCATCGAGGCGGCCTGCCCGATGCACACCGTCGAGACATTCGCGCGGATGTATTGCATCGTGTCGTAGATCGCGAGACCGGACGTCACGATGCCGCCCGGCGAGTTGATGTAGAACGCGATATCCTTGTTCGGGTTTTCCGACTCGAGGAACAGCAGCTGCGCGCAGATCAGGCTGGAAATCTCGTCGCCCACGCCGCCGGTCAGGAAGATGATCCGTTCCTTCAGCAGGCGTGAAAAGATGTCATAGGCGCGCTCGCCGCGGTTGGTCTGCTCGACCACCATCGGCACCAAGCTGTTCATGTAGTAGTCGACGGGATCGCGTTCTCTCATCTGAGCATTCCTCAATCCTGCCGCCTGCCCGGCGGGACGATCCCGCCGGGCGGCACGGCACTTACTCCTCGGCCTTCTTCTTACGCTTCGGCTTAGCCTCGCCCGAAGCGGCCTCACCCTCGTCTGCCTTTGCATCGGGATCGCGGCGCAGCTCGTCGAAGGAAACGGGCTTGTCGGTCACCTTGGCCAGTTCGAGGATGAAATCGATCACCTTGTCTTCGAAGATCGGCGCGCGCAGCCCTTCGATGGCCTGCGGGTTCTTCTGGAAATACTGGATCACCAGATGCTCCTGACCGGGGAAGCGGCGCGCCTCCTCGATCATCGCCTTGTTCAGATCCTGCTGCGACACGGTGATGTTGTTCTTCTTGCCGATCTCGGCGATCACCAGGCCCAGTTTCACGCGGCGCTCGGCGATCGTGCGATACTCGGCCTTCAGCTCGTCGTCGCTCTTGCCGGCATCGTCCGGATCGTTGCGGCCCTGGGCACGATCCTGTTCGATCGCCTGCCAGATGCCGTTGAACTCCAGATCGATCATGCCGGGCGGCAGAGCGAAGTTGTGCTTGTCCGCCAGCACGTCGAGCAGCTTGCGCTTGGCGTGGGCGCGCGAAAGCCGGCCGTGGGCGGTCTCGATCTCGCCCTTGATCGCTTCACGCAGCTTGTCGAGCGACTCCTGCCCCACCGCCTTGGCGAGCTCGTCGTCGCTCTTGCCGGCATCGTCCGGATCGTTGCGGCCCTGGGCACGATCCTGTTCGATCGCCTGCCAGATGCCGTTGAACTCCAGATCGATC
>CAZNZI010000109.1:0-1733 GCA_964577475.1 uncultured Rhodospirillaceae bacterium | reverse complement strand
GCACCAGCGGCATCGTCGCCGTGGTCGAGATGGCGGCCAGCATGGTGACGGCGGTCTGGTAGTCGACCACGCCATGCTGCAGGTCGATGGTCAGCGAGTCCCAGCCCTGATGGGCCATCGTCTCGGCCGAGAAGGCGCTCGGGATCGCGAGCCAGCCGTTGACCACGGCCTGCCCCTCGCGCCATTTGCGGCGGATCGTGTTCTCGCGCAACGCGGCCTCCCGCTCATTCTTCTGTCGGACTCACTTCGCACAGTCCGTTGCAGTTTGGGCAGACGATAGAATCGCGGTTGCCACCTGTCCAGGCGGGGCGAATTCAGGTTTCGACAGGCGCGGCCTTGTGCGCGGCGCGCCAGGCGCTCGGGCTCTTGCCCGTCACGCGCAGGAATTCGCGGTTGAAGTTCGACTTCGTCTGAAAGCCGACCTCGAACATGATCTGCGTGACCGAAGCGTCGGAGGCGCTCAAGCGCCGGCAGGCATCGGCGATGCGGTGGTCATTGACGTATTGCGAGACGTTCATCGTGCGGGCGCGGTTGATGGCGGCCGAGATGCGGCGCGCCGGGATCACCATCCGGCGCGCGAGGCGGTCGAGGCTGAGTTCGGGATCGCGATAGAGGCCGGTCGTCCACATCAACGCGTCGAGTTTGGCGATGACCGCCGCGTCGTCGGCTTCGGAGTCCGCGGCGGCGGGCGGCGCGGACGGTATGGTGTCCGGCGCATCGATGACGGGTGCGCTCTCGCCCGCGACCACGGCGGCGAAACCGAGCAGGACGGTGAAGGCAACGCCGGCCAGGCCCGCGATCCAGGCGGCATGGGCGCCCTGGGCGCGGATGAAGTCGATCGCGATCGCCACATCGACGACGGCGGAGGCGAGCATCACGAAGCCTGTCACCTGCAAAGCGCGATACACTGAGATCGCGCCGTCGAGCTGCACGCGGTCGAGCGCATCGGGCCCGCGCCGCGCCAAGACGACCAGCGCCACGCCATAGCCGAGCATGGTCGCGATGATCGCCGGGTTGATCAGGACAGGCATCGCGATCTGTACGGCGACGACGATCACGGGCGGCAAGGCGTGAAGCCAGAGGCGGCGCCGGGCGCGCGTCTCGACCTGATCGGCGGTGAAGGCGCTGAAGGCAACCCAGGTCAGCGGCGGGATGGCCGAAGCCATGAACGGTTCCAGCAGATGCAGGCCCTGAATGTCATAGCCCCAGCGCAGCCCATGCAGGATCGACTGGAGCGCATAGACCGCGATCGTGATCAGAAGCAGGGGATTGGACCGGCCCTCGCCACGGCGCAGCAGGCGGATCAGGAAGATGATCAGCAGAAGCGCGCAGACGAATTGCGGGGGCAGGGTGGGCATGGCGGGCGCATCTTGGCCTGAATCGCGATTTCGGACGACCTGAAACGTGTTCCAGGTCGCGGCCCCAGGCGCAAATGGCGTTCACTTCCGGCCGGTTCTGGTTCAGCACGGGGTTATGGACATGGTTCGGTCGATGGCGCATCTGGTCGCGGGTTTCATCGGTGCCGGTCTTCTTTATCTGGTGACGGCACCTGCCCAGGCGGCGGGTCTCAGCGTCTTCACGGTCCCCGCCGATGGAACCGGGGCGGCGATCGAGGGCGCGGTGTGGTCCCCATGTGCCACGGCACCCGGCATGGTGGCGGTTGGCCGTGATCATTTACCGGGGACGCAGGGCTGTCCAATCGAAGGCGCGCGTCTGCCGCTGATCGTGATCTC
>CAZNZI010000108.1:0-3603 GCA_964577475.1 uncultured Rhodospirillaceae bacterium | reverse complement strand
CTCCATCACGGAGTGGCCGCCAGTGCCGATGGTATAGCTGTAGCCGGTGCCGACAGCGCCATCAGCATCGGTGATGCGCACGATCGGCGTTTCCTGGCTGACGAAGGACTGGATCGCGTCGACGCGTTTGACCTTCGGCTTCAGGTCCACCATCAGGATTTCGATGCGTTCGATGCGCGCCATCACCGTCTCCCGCTACTCGGATTGGAATCGCACGGTGTTTCCCGCCGGGTCCCGCACATAGACCTCCCGGTCGCCCCAGGCCTGGTTCATGATTCCGGGGCCGACATCCACACCTTTCCGGATGAGTTCATCGTGAAGATTCTGGATATCGGTCACGACAATCGTCACGACACCACCGGCGCGGCCGTCACCCGGAAACGAAGAAACGTGAATGACGGCGCCGTCGCGAACCATCACATGATACGCAGGATCGTCTTTGTCGGTATCCGACCGGTACGTGGATTGGACGGCAAAACCAAGCTTGTCGCCATAGAAGCGCAGGGCCTCACGGCTCGACGGCATGTGAACGAGCGGAATGGCGAGTTTGAGCGTCACGCCTTATAGGGCTCCACCACCACCGCCAGGCAGTTGCCCATGCGCGTCTTGCCGGGGTGGCGCAGCGCATAGAGCACACCGTCGACGCGGTAGCTCACCACCTCGGGCGCACGGCCCGGATCGGTCAGGTGATGGATACGGCCCGCCGGCTGGCCCGCCGACACTTTCGCGCCATGCACATGGAACGGTTCGAACACGCCGTCGGCGGTGGCCAGCACATGGCCGCGCGCGGGAATCGCGAACATCGGGCCCGGCTGCTTCTTCGTCTTCGGCGGCGGCAGCACGCCGAGATGGGCAAGCACGTTCTGGACCCCGCGGCGGCAGATCTCGACGGCGGCGGGCGTCACCGTGCCGCCGCCCGCCATTTCGGTGCCGACGCAGGTGAGGCCGGCGCGGACCGCCGTGGCGGTCGAGGTACGCGGATCGCCGCGGTTGCTGATCACCACCGTCATCGGCGCATCGAATGCCACCACCGCGTCGATGTTGCGCTGGAGATGGGCCGGATCGTCAGCCGGTTCGATGATCGCGCTCGGGATGTTCACCATCGAGGAGCCGCCCGAATGCAGATCGAGGAACGCATCGGCCATCGGGAACAGCGTCTCGCTCACATAAGACGAAATCTGCTGCGTGATGCTACCCAGCGGATCGCCGGGAAAGGTGCGGTTGAGATTGAGCCCGTCATAGGGCGAGACGCGCTGGCCCATCGCCGCGGCCGGCAGGTTGATGGCGGGAATGCAAATCAGCCGGCCCTGGATCGATTTCGGATCGAGGTCGCGCATCAGTTCGCCGATCACGATCGGCCCTTCGTATTCGTCGCCGTGATTGCCGCCTTCGAGGATCACGGTCGGGCCCTTGCCATTGGCGATCACGGCCATCGGAATGCGGATCACGCCCCAGGCATCGTCATTCGGCGAGTACGGCAGATCGAGGAAGCCGAGCTGGCGGCCCTGCTTGTCGAAGTCGATATCGGTCGAACCGAGCGATTTGGCCATGGCGTTCCCGTTTTTGTTGCAGCGCAGGAGACGAAGCGGCGCGTTGCCTCGATTGATACGCCAACCGTTGACCCCAGCCAAGGGCCACTGCTTACATGCGAATGAACAATTCACATGCGGGAGGGGCATCATGGCGGGCCGGACATTCGTGGTGGTCGGAAGCTTGAATCGCGATGCGCCCTATTTCCAGGGCGCCCGCGGCAAGGGCATCACCGTTCTCGCTTTCGACACAGCCACCGGCGCATTGACCAAGCTGTCCGAGAAGCCCGGCGTCGACAACCCGACCTTCCTCTCCGTCCACGAGGGCAATGGGTGTGTGTATGCGACCAGCGAAGTGTTCGGATGGAATGAGGGAACGATCAGCGCCTACAAGCTCGACCCCGCCACCGGCAAGCTTGCCTACATCAACAAGCAGTCCTCGCTGGGCAGTATCATCGCGCACAACAGTTTCGATCGGACCGGCAAATTCCTGCTGGCCGCCAACTACTCGGTCTATGCCGAGCCCGAGGACAGCCAGCCCGATCAGGCCGTGGTGGTGTTGCCGATCCGCGCCGATGGCGGGCTGGGCGCGCCGGTCAGCAGCCGCGCCCATAGTGGCACTGGCCCCAATGCGGCGCGGCAAGAGCGATCGCACGCCCATTGCGTGCTGGTCAGTCCCGACAACAAACACGCGATCGTCAACGATCTCGGCATCGACCAAGTCGTCGTCTACCGCTTCGATGCGAACACCGGCGCGCTGACGCCTACGGGCACCTCGTTCAAAATGCCGCCGGGTGCGGGGCCGCGCCACTTCGCCTTCCATCCCTCGGGCAAGTTCGCCTATGTGATCAACGAACTCGCCTCGACCGTTGCCGCGCTCGCCTTCGACGCGAGCAAGGGTGCATTCACGCTGTTGCACGATCTGCCCGCCCTGCCCGCGGGCTATGGCGAGGAAAGCCATTGCGCCGATCTGCACGCGACGCCCGATGGGCGCTTCCTCTACGGCTCCAACCGCGGACATGACAGCCTCGCGATCTATGCGATCGATCAAGCCACTGGCCGCCTGTCATTGGTCGGCCATCAATCGACCTTGGGCAAGACGCCGCGCAACTTCGCGATCGACCCGGCGGGCCAGTTCATCATCGTCGCCAACCAGAACAGCGACACGCTCGTGGTGTTCCGGATCGGGAGCGATGGGCGGCTGAGCGATACCGGACAACGGGCCGACATCGGCACGCCGATGTGCGTGAAATTCGCGCGGCTGTGACTGGCCTGCCGCGCCGCATCATTTAGACATAAAACCAAGTTTCATATACGAGCGGCTGTGTTAGCATGCCGCCAAGGCCGCCATTCGAGCGGCCAGAGCCTGCGCACAGGGTTCCGGGGAGACGGAAACGCTTTCGATGGCAGCGGAAACGCACATGCCCACGGTCGGTGTTTCATCGACCCATCCGAAGGACATGCCGGAAGGTCATTCCGCGATTCCCGTCTGGAATGCCGAGAACTGGTTCTATGAGGATTTCGACGTCGGCCACCGCATCCGTTCGCTGCGCCGGACGATCTCGGAAGGCGAGTCGCATCTCTTCAACACACTGGTGCTCGACATCCATCCTTACGTGCAGGACCAGCGTTTCGCCGAAACAGAAGGCGTGTTCGGCAAGCGCCTCGTAGCCGGTGCGATGGTGTTCGCGGCCGGGCTGGGACTCGTCGCCACCAATTGCATCAACGCCTTCAGTTACGGCTATGACCGGCTGCGCTTCATCAAGCCCGTCTTCATCGGCGACACGATCTATACGATCCGCACCAATATGGAGAAGCGGCCGAAGTACAAGGACATGGGTTTGATCCGCGCCAGCTACGAAGTGTTCAAGGGCGAAGGCGAACTGGTCCTCTATTGCGAACACATTCAAACGGTGAAGTACTGCGACGCGGCGGCCTTCGCCGATCAGGTGGAAAAGCCGTGAGCGAAGACGACGCCCTGCCCCTGTCGGGCATTTTGGTGCTCGATATGAGCCAGTTCCTCTCGGGCCCCTATGCGGCGCTGCGGCTCGGTGATCTCGGCGCGCGCGTGATC
>CAZNZI010000107.1:0-4070 GCA_964577475.1 uncultured Rhodospirillaceae bacterium | reverse complement strand
CTGATCGAGCCGAAGCCGCAGGAACCGACCAAGCATCAGTACGACTTCGACACCGCGACCGTGTACGGCTTCTTGAAGAAGTACGGGCTCGAGAAGGAGATCAAGACGAACATCGAGGCGGGCCATGCTTTCCTCGCCGGCCACACCTTCGAGCACGAGATCGCGGTCGCCTGCGCCACCGGCATCTTCGGTTCGATCGACATGAACCGGAACGATCTCCAGTCGGGTTGGGACACCGATCAGTTCCCCAACAACATCCTCGACGTGGCGCTGCCCTACTATCACATCCTCAAACACGGCGGATTCACCACCGGCGGCACGAACTTCGACGCCAAGATCCGCCGCCAGTCGCTCGATCCGCTCGATTTGATCTACGGGCATATCGGCGGCATGGACACCTGCGCCCGCGCGCTCCTGGCGGCCGCTGCCATGATCGAGGACGGCACGCTCGAGAAGGCGGTGAAGACCCGCTACGCTTCGTGGAAATCGGCCGACGGCAAAGCAATCCTCGCGGGTAAGCGCAGCCTCGAGGACCTGGCCGCCGCGGTGGACAAGAAGGGCCTGAATCCGCAGCCGGTTTCCGGCCAGCAGGAGTATCTGGAGAACCTGGTCAACCGCTTCGTCTGAGGCGAATCGGCCGTCCGGTTCTGTTTGGAACCGGCCCTTGGGGAAACAGTGGATAACCCCCGGCGGAATGCCCCTATGCGGGCCTCGCCGGGGTCCCGAGTGTTGCAACCCCCAGACCGATATGGTATCTCACCACCGCGCCGCGGGGACGGTGCCATCGGCCATGCCGAATGTTGTGAAATATCAATAGCTTCCTAGCTTCCCAGCGGGTTGCAGAACGGTCTGCAGAGGCGAATCTCCGTGGCATCAGAAAACAAGGGCGGCATCGCAGAGCGTTACGCTGCCGCGCTGTTCGAACTGGCCGAGGAAAAGGGCGAACTCGATAAGGTTGCCGGCGACCTGCGCGACTTGCGCAAGATGCTCGCCGAGAGCAACGATCTGCGCCGGATGATCGCCAATCCGGTCATCGCGCGGAAGCAGCGCCTCCAGGCCGTTCAGGAATTGGCCAAAAAGGCCGGGTTCTCGACCCTGACCGCTAACTTTCTTGGTGTTTTGATCAATAACGGCCGCCTCTTCAGTGCCGATGCCGCGATCGGCGCCTTCCTGGCGATGCTGGCCGCCAAGCGCGGCGAGTTGACCGCTCAAGTTTCTTCGGCCACCCCGTTGGCCCAGTCTCAGATCGATGCCGTCTCCGCCGCCCTGAAGAAGGCGCTGGGACGCACGGTTGCTCTCGAATCCACTGTCGATCCGAGCCTCATTGGCGGTCTTATCGTCAAGGTCGGCTCACGCATGATCGATGGTTCTCTCAAAACGAAATTGCAGCGCCTGTCGCTCTCTATGAAAGGGATCGGTTGATGGAAATCCGTGCCGCAGAAATCTCCTCCATTCTCAAGGAGCAGATCTCCAAATTCGGCACCGAGGCGGAAGTCGCCGAGGTCGGTCAGGTTCTCTCGGTGGGTGACGGTATCGCCCGCATCTATGGCCTCGACAAGGTCCAGGCCGGCGAGATGGTCGAGTTCCCCGGCGGCATCCGCGGGATGGCGCTGAACCTGGAAAGCGACAATGTCGGCGTCGTGATCTTCGGCGACGATCGCACCATCAAGGAAGGCGACACGGTGAAGCGCACCGGCGCCATCGTGGACGTGCCGGTCGGTAAGGAGCTGCTGGGCCGCGTCGTCGACGCGCTGGGCAATCCGATCGACGGCAAGGGCCCGATCAAGTCCGCCAACCGCGCCCGCGTCGACGTGAAGGCGCCCGGCATCATTCCGCGCAAGTCGGTGCACGAGCCGATGTCGACCGGCCTCAAGGCGATCGACGCCCTGATCCCCGTCGGCCGCGGCCAGCGCGAGTTGGTGATCGGCGACCGTCAGACCGGCAAGACCGCGATCCTGATCGACACCATCATCAACCAGAAGCGTCTCAACGCCGGTGGCGACGAGAAGCAGAAGCTCTACTGCGTGTACGTGGCCGTCGGCCAGAAGCGTTCGACCGTCGCCCAGCTGGTGAAGACCCTCACCGACAACGGCGCGATGGAATACTCGATCGTCGTCGCCGCCTCGGCTTCGGAGCCCGCGCCGATGCAGTTCATCGCCCCCTATGCGGGTTGCGCGATGGGCGAATTCTTCCGCGACAACGGCATGCATGCGCTGATCATGTATGACGATCTTTCCAAGCAGGCCGTTGCCTACCGCCAGATGTCGCTCTTGCTGCGCCGCCCGCCGGGCCGCGAAGCCTATCCGGGCGACGTGTTCTATCTGCACAGCCGTTTGCTGGAGCGCGCCGCGAAGATGAGCGATGCGCATGGCGCCGGCTCGCTGACCGCGCTGCCGGTCATCGAAACCCAGGCCAACGACGTGTCGGCCTACATCCCGACCAACGTGATCTCGATCACCGACGGCCAGATCTTCCTCGAAACCGAACTCTTCTATCGCGGTATCCGCCCGGCGGTGAACGTCGGCCTGTCGGTGTCGCGCGTGGGTTCGGCGGCGCAGATCAAGGCGATGAAGCAGGTCGCCGGCTCGATCAAGCTGGAACTGGCCCAGTACCGCGAAATGGCCGCGTTCTCGCAGTTCGCGTCGGACCTCGATCCCGCCACCCAGCGCCTGCTGGCGCGCGGCGCGCGTCTGACCGAGCTGCTGAAGCAGCCGCAGTACAAGCCGATGGCGACCGAGGAACAGGTCGTGGTGATCTATGCCGGCGTGCGCGGCTACCTCGACAAGCTGGCGGTCAACGATATCGGCCGCTACGAGGCGTCGCTGCTCTCCGAACTCAAGACGAAGCATGCCGACATCCTGACGGCGATCGTCAACGAGAAGGCCCTCAGCCCGGCCACGGAAGAGAAGCTGAAGGCCGCGCTCGAAGCGTTCACCAAGTCGTTCGCCTGATCTGACAGGAACCGGTTCGACCGATGCCCAGCCTCAAGGCGCTCCGCACACGTCGTAACAGCGTCACCTCGACGCGCAAGATCACCTCGGCGATGAAGATGGTCGCCGCGGCGAAGCTGCGGCGCGCGCAGGCGGCGGCGGAAGCGGCGCGTCCCTATGCCGACCGCATGGAACGCATGCTGGGCGCGCTGGCGCGCAGCATGGGCGGGCAGCCGGGCGCGCACAAGATGCTGAGCGGCACCGGCAAGTCCGATGTCCATCTCGTCATCGTCGCCAGCTCCGACCGCGGCCTCTCGGGCGCGTTCAACAGCTCGGTGGTGCGGGCCGCGCGTCAACTGGTCGCCGAACTGCGCGGCCAGGGCAAGACGGTGAAGATCCTGACGATCGGCCGCAAGGCGCGCGACATGCTGCGGCGCGACTATTCGTCGCTGATCGTCCACTCCTACGAGGGCATCGGCCGCCGCGGCGTCGGCTTCGGCGAAGCCAACCAGATCGCGACCAAGATCGCGGGCATGTTCGACGCGGGCGAATTCGACGTCTGCACGATCATCTACAACCGCTTCAAATCGGCCATCTCGCAGATCGTCACCCGCCGCCAGCTGGTGCCGTTCCCGGTGCCGGAAGGCGACGCCGGCGCCGAAGACCTCGGCGGCGCGGTCTACGAGTTCGAGCCCGACGAAGCCGATATTCTGGCGGTCCTGCTGCCGCGCAACCTGTCGATGCAGATCTTCCGCGCCCTGCTGGAAAGCAATGCCAGCTTCCAGGGCGCGCAGATGACCGCCATGGACAACGCGACGCGCAATGCCGGCGAAATGATCAATCGTCTGACGATCCAGATCAACCGCACGCGCCAGGCGCAGATCACCAAGGAACTCATCGAAATCATCTCCGGCGCCGAGGCGCTGTGAGCGAAGGTCAAGGAGCGAGGGTGTTATGACGAAGAACAATGTCGGCACAATCACGCAGGTCATGGGCGCCGTCGTCGACGTGCGTTTCGAGGCTGAATTGCCGGCCATCCTGTCGGCCGTGACCACCCAGAACCAGGGCAAGACGCTGGTCCTCGAAGTCGCCCAGCACCTGGGCGAGAACGAAGTCCGCACCATCGCCATGGACTCGACC
>CAZNZI010000106.1:0-7576 GCA_964577475.1 uncultured Rhodospirillaceae bacterium | reverse complement strand
CGCCGATATCGCGGCCACACTCGCCGGCCTGCCCCATGCGACGATCCCGGCTTCGCTGCGCCTTCCGATTGAAGGCACGGCGGCAGCGCTGGACGCCGCTCTGGCCGAAGGACGCATCGCCTTCCCGATGATCCTGCGGCGGACCGGTACGCATGCGGGCCAGGGCGTGCATCTCGCGCGGGATCGCGCGGCGGCGACGCCTGTGTTCGAGCAAAATGCCGGCAGCGAGATCTACGCGACCCACTACGTCGACTACCGCAACGAAGATGGCCTCTTCCGCAAATATCGCGTGATCGTCGTCGACGGGAAGCCCTACCCCTTCCATATGGCGATCTCGAAGCGCTGGCTGGTCCACTACTACAACGCCATCAACGACGACCCGGCGATGATGGACCGCGAGGAAGAGTACTTCCTGGCCGAGTTCGAGAGCGTGTTTTCGCCGCCACTCCGCGAAGCCTTCGTCGAAATGGCGCGCCGTCTGGGCCTCGATTTCTTCGGCGTCGACTGCTCGATCGCGCCCGATGGGAGCTTGCTTCTGTTCGAGGTCGATGTCGGCGTGATCGTCCATGTGATGGACGATCCGGTGCGCCACGCCTATAAGCACAAATATGTGCCACGCATTTTCGAGGCGGTGCGCAAGATGATCGACGGCCGGATCACATCTCAGATGGCATTGGCGGCCCATTGATGAGCGAGAAGCCGCCGAGCGCCGATAAGAGCCTTCTCGATCCCACCGACTGGGGCGCGTTCCGCCGCGAAGCCCACGCCCTGCTCGACCAACTGGTCGACCGGCTCCAGCATGCGGGCGATGGTCCGGTCTGGCAGCCGCTCCCGGACACCGCAAAACGCAAACTGGCGATCCCATCGCCAACCGGGCCGGCCTCGGTCGAACAACTGCGCGGCGAACTCGGCGAATTGATCGCGCCCTATGTGACCGGCAATACCCATCCCCGTTTCTGGGGCTGGGTCCATGGCACCGGCACGCCGGGCGGCATGCTGGCCGAGATGGCGGCGGCCGCGCTCAATGCGAATAGCGGCGGACGCAACCATGTCGGCATCGAGCTGGAGCGGATCGTCGTCGATTGGGCGCGCACCTGGTTCGGCCTGCCCGACGCCGCGGGCGGGCTGATCGTCAGCGGCAGTTCGATGGCCAATCTTCTGTCGCTGGCCATCGCCCGCCACCACAAAGCCGGTCACGATGTCCGCGCCTTCGGCAACAGCGACAAAAGCCTGGTCGCCTATGCTTCGTCCGAAGCCCATCTGTCGGTCAGCAAGGCGATGGAATTGCTGGGCCTCGGGCGCGACGCGCTGCGTCCGGCACCGGTCGACGGCGAATTGCGGATGGACGTGGCGACCCTGCGCACGGCTATAGCCGCCGATCGGGCCGCGGGGATGAAGCCGTTCTGCGTCATCGCCAATGCCGGATCGGTCAACAGCGGCGCCTTCGACGATCTGAATGCGATCGCCGATCTCTGCAAGAGCGAAGGCCTCTGGTTCCATGTGGACGCGGCTTTCGGCGGGCTGGTCGTGCTCCATCCGGCGCTCGCTCCCCGCACGGCCGGGATCGAGCGGGCCGATTCGATCGCCTTCGACTTCCACAAATGGCTGCATGTGCCCTACGCCACCGGCTGCGTTCTGGTGCGCGACAAGGCGCTGCAGATCGCCGCCTTCGGAGGCCGGCCCGACTATCTGGCTTCCATCGGCGGGCTGGCGGCGGGTGAAGCCTGGCCGTCCGATCTCGGCATCGAGTTGTCGCGCGGCTTCCAGGCGCTCAAGGTCTGGTGGACGATCAAGGAACATGGTACGGCGCGGCTTGGCGAGGCCATCGCCAAGAACTGCGCCCAGGCCAAGCTGCTTGAAAATCTCCTGCGCAAGAACCCGGCCATCGACATCCTGGCGCCGGTCTCGCTCAACATCGTCTGCTGCCGTTATCACGTCGCCGGTCTGGACGACAAGGCGCTCGACGATCTCAATGCCCGTATTGTCGTAGGGATTCAGGAAAGCGGAGTCGCAGTTCCTTCAACCTGCCGCATCGGCGGTAAGCTCGCGATCCGCGTCTGCATCACCAATCATCGCAGCCGTGACGCGGACTTCGCGACTCTAGCGGACGCGATCGGGAAGGCCGGTGCGCAGCTTTCAAAGAGCTGAAGCAACCAGGTTATCTCATGATTCTGGATTGCTTCGTCGCTCGGACGCAGTGCGCCCGACCTCGCAATGACGATTTTTATTCCGCGGCTTCAGCCTGCGTATCGTAGGCCGTGCGCGCCGTCTGGATTTTCGCCTGATTGGCCGTCGCCCATTTCGAAAGGGTCTCGATCGGCTCGAGCAGCGATCGGCCCAATTCCGTCAGCCGGTATTCGACCTGGGGCGGCGTGTGAGGGATCACCTTGCGCGCCACCAGTCCGTCGCGTTCCAGGTGCCGCAGAGTCACCGTCAGCATCCGCTGTGAGATACCGCCGACCTGGCGGCGCAATTCATTGAAGCGGCGCGGCTGATCCCCGAGCCGCAGCACGACCAGCACGCTCCACGCATCGCCCACCCGGTCCAGCACGTCGCGGACCGCGCATTTCGGCGCCTCTGGCGGGATTTGAGCCTTGAGAGTCCGGCGCAGCGTGACCGAACCTTCCATGTTGCGGTTCCCTCGAAGTGACCTGCACACCTCATCATACCTCCTTTAAACCAACAGGTGCCATGGGTATCTAGTTCTCATTCGTAACTAGGAGGGATTGGGATCATGAAAGTCGCTTTGATCGGGGCGTCGGGCGCGCGCGGCATCAAGATTCTCGATGAGCTTCTGGCGCGCGGCCACGAGGTCACCGGCATTGTGCGCCATCCGGAAAAGCTGCCGGCCAAGCCGAAGCTGACCGCGCGCAAAGGCGATATGTACGAAGAAGTGAGCTTGGCTGCTTTGCTGGCTGGCCACGACGCGGTGGTCAGTTCCGTCCACTTCACGGCGTCCGATCCCAAGAAACTGGTCGCCGCCATCAGGACGTCGGGTGTAAAGCGCTATCTCGTCGTCGGCGGTGCCGGCAGTCTCGAAGTGGCGCCCGGCAAGCGGCTGATCGATACGCCCGAGTTTCCCGATGCCTATAAGGCCGAGGCGTCCGGCGGTGCGGCGTTCCTCGACATGCTCCGCGGGATCGCGGATTTGGAATGGACCTTCCTGTCGCCCTCGGCGATCATCGCCCCCGGCGAGCGCACCGGCAAATTCCGGCTCGGCAACGACCAGCTTCTGGTCGGCAGTGATGGCAAGAGCTTCATCTCGGAAGAAGACTTTGCCATCGCCATGGTCGACGAGTTGGAGAAGCCGCAGCACATCCGGCAGCGCTTCACCGTCGGCTATTGATCACCATCGGAGCCCTGTATCGTGACCGCACCGATCACCTATCTGTTCGATCCCTTCTGCGGCTGGTGCTATGCCGCCGCGCCGCAGATCGCGCGCCTGCGCGAAGCGGTCGGCAAGCAGGCGGTGCAGGGCTTTCCGACAGGGTTGTTCAGCGGCGACGGCAAAACGCCGATGACGCCGGAATTCCGCGACTACGCCTGGGGCAACGACCAGCGCATCGCCCAGATGACCGGTCAGCCGTTCAGCCAGACCTATTACGACAACGTGCTTTCGAATTTCGACACGCCGTTCGATTCGGGTCCGGCCACCAAGGCGGTCGCCGTCGCCGAGATGATGGAGGCTCATAGCGGCCTCGACATGCTGGCCCGGTTGCAGAAGGCTCGTTTCGTCGAGGGCAAGAACCTGTTCGACCCGGCGAACATCTTCCCGCTGGCCGCCGAGATCGGCCTCGACCGAAAGGCGTTCGAAGACAACTACACGGGGCGTGAAGGCGATGCGGCACTGACCGTGATGGTCGAGAACGGCGAGATGCTGATGCACCAGCTCCGTCTGCGCGGCGTGCCGGCGCTCGCTGTTCGTCATGGCGATCACTTCCATCCGATTGCGGGCGAGACGCTGATTAACCCGAATGCCGGCCTGGTCGAGTCCCTGGCCGCCCAGTATGGTCCGGGCGGGACGCCACATGCACACGGGGATCATCACCTGTAGCATTTCACTCTATCGACAAGCAGCGTTCGCCATAGTCTGATGCGGCCCCTTTCTATTACCCGCAGGTCAGAACAATGAAGTTCATCGAACGCGGCGCCCGCTGGGCGGCCCCGCTTTTCGCTTTGGTTTTATCGATCCCGGCATTGGCCCAGGCCGCGCCCCGCGCAACGGTCGACACCGGCACATTGGTCGGCATTTCAAATCATGGTGCGGACAAATTCCTCGGTGTCCCATTCGCCGCACCGCCGGTCGGCGATTTGCGCTGGAAGGCGCCGCAAGCAGCGGCCGCCTGGACGGGTGATCGCCCGGCGGGGCACTCCGCCACGCGCTGCTCGGCGGTCGCTGCCGGCGACGGTCCGCGCCTGGTGAATGAGGACTGCCTCTATCTCGATGTCTATCGGCCAGCGGGCGCCAAGAAAGGCGAGAAGCTGCCGGTCATGGTCTATTTCCATGGCGGTGGCAATTTTTCGGGTTCACCGGATATCTATGACGGTTCGCGCATGGCGACCGTCGGTCACGCGGTCGTGATCATCCCGGCCTACCGGATCGGCGGTTTCGGCTTCCTGGCGCTCCCCGAACTCAGCAAGGAATCGCCCGACATGGGCTCGGGCAACTATGGTGTGCTCGACGAAGTCGCGGCCCTCGAATGGGTGAAGCGCAATGCGACCGCGTTCGGCGGCAATCCGGGCGATGTCACGGTACTCGGGCAATCGGCCGGCGGCACCAATGTTTGTGACCTGCTGATCTCGCCGAAGACCCAAGGCCTGTTTCAGCGCGCGATCATTCAGAGCGGCCTATGCCAAATTCCGATCGAGATGGCGCAGGCGGAGAAGGATGGCAGCGCCTATGCGACGAAAGTCGGCTGCGCCGATCCGGCCGGCGTTATCGCCTGCCTGCGCGCCAAGAAGGCCGACGAGATCGTCGATACCTGGAAGGCCGCCGGACTTGGCCTGGCCGAAGCGCCGATCGGCGGTGCACTTCTGCCGCTGAAACCGTTCGATGCCTTTGCCCAGGGCAAGTTCAACCATGTTCCGGTCCTCGTCGGTTTCGCCCGCGACGAATGGTGGCCCTTCGAGCATGGGCTCTATCCGCTGAGCGAAGCCGGCTACAAAGAAAAGGTCGAGAAACAATACGGACCGAAGGCCGAGACGGTGCTGGCCAAGTATCCGGTCTCGAAGTTCCCGCACACCGAATATGCGCTGGGTGCGGCGGTCGGCGACCAACTCATCATCTGCCCGAGCTTTGCGATGGCCGATGCGCTCTCGGCCAACACGCCGGTCTCGATGTATGAATTCGCCGACCGGACAGTGCCGCCGTTCAAGTCGCTCGGCACGCCACCGAACCTGCCGCCCGGCTATCATCCCGGCGCGTTCCATACGGGTGAGCTCTACTACCTGCTGGCCTACAAGCCGGCAGTGCGGCCCCTGGATGTGCAGCAGTTGAAGCTCGCCGACCGGATGATCCATCTCTGGGTCGATTTCGGCCGCAAGCGCCCGGGCGCGAAAGCATGGCCGGCCTACGATGCGAAGATGCGCAAAGTGCTTGAGCTCGATGCTCTCAACCGCGGCGGCATCAAGCCGTCCACGGCGTCCTGGCAAAGCCACCAGTGCGATTTCTGGTCGGCCCCCTGACCCTGAAACTAAAAACGGGACTTGCCCTCGCGGGCACGTCCCGTTTCCGACCCCGAAGAGGGGCGCATCAGCGTCAGGTGAGCGTGGTCAGCAGGCTCAGCTTGGCAATCGTGTCTTCCAGCTCGCGACGAAGCACGTCGAGCCCGCCGGTCCGTTGTGCGCCGACGATCCGGCGCGCACCGATCGCGATGCGCAAAACGGCCGGATATTGTCCGCCCGGGAAAGCTACGGGCTGTCCGATATGGCAGATCCGTGCGGCCAAGCGGCGCTCTTCGCCGGTGGCAGTCGCGGGCAGACGGACGGACATGTCGTTAGCGAGATCGACATGCAGACGGCGCAATGCGGCTTCGTCGAGCCAGGTGCCGTCTTTCGCCTGAACCGCAAAGGTGAAGATGCTGGGCCGCGTGACCCAAGCCTCCGAATCGGCGCCGGTCGTCGGCATCGCGGGCAATTGGGCTAGACGAGGATTGGAAAGAAGCGTCGTACGGACCGCGCGACCGATCTCGTCCAGGGTTGCAGCCACTTTGGTTGGGCCGAGCGCGTTGAAGGCTGCCATCTCGGACAATGCACCGCGCCAACGGAGCAATAGGCCCGGGTTGGCTGTCTCCGGCAGAACATCGAAACGGCCATCGTCCTCGTCGGTCGCGGCCGGCCAGTCGCTGCGCCATGAATAGTCGGCGAAGCCGGACGGCAATGCGGCCATCGTGTCGAGAACGCTGTTGGGGACGAGCAACGCACCGCTGAACGCCGGGCCGCCCATGAATTTTGAGCCCGAAACGGCCACCATGCAGCCGGCGTTCAGGTAGCGGCGCAGGACCGCCGCCCCCGTGCGGAGCTGGCAGGCATCGACGACGATCGCGAGGTCGGGGAACCAGCGGCGCAGCAGCAGCACCGAGGCGATACCCGGCGCGACAAGACCAGTCTTCGAACCTTCAACAACGTGGAGAATGACGCGGCGGCCGGCGGCACGTTCGCGCGCGACCACACCGGCGATCGGCTCAGCCAGAGTATCGGGCGGGACCGGGCGGCCTTGGCTGTTGCGAATGGCGATGCGCTCGATCTTCATCCCTGCGGGCAGGCCCGGCACTTCGTCGTTCATGGTGACCTTGGCGCCCGTCGGCGTGCAGGGGGCGGCATGGCGGCCAGTGATGGCTGACGGCACGCCGCGGCCTGTCTCATCGGGACCGATGATCAAGGTCAATGCCGGGCGTCCGTCACCAGCCAACGCGATATGGGTCGCGAACAACAAGGCCGTGGTGCCCGAGGCCGCAAGCACGGGAATGACCTTGCCGTCGGTCTCGATTCCCAAGCCCCTCAGCAGATCGGTCTTGATGGTTTCGGCAGCTGCGCAGATGGCGCTCTGGCCCTCGCCTTTCGCAGCGGCAGTCATCAGACGGCGGCGCAGGGTTTCCGCCTCGGCCAAAGCCTGAGCGGAAACGTCCGAGATGGTGGAAGACGAGAACTCCGCGAGATTGCTGCGCGGGAACGGCGAACCGCCGTATTTATTGCAGCCGGTTTCCGGATCGAGGTCGAGACGATTGTCGCCCGCTTCCAGCATCAGCGCTTGGGCAGGCAGCGCGACGGGACGCAATTGCTGAGCGAAAATGGCCCAAGCCTGGCTGGCGACCAGCGCCGCGCCATCGACCGAGTCGCTGGCTTCGAGCACGTCGCCGAGATCGCCCGGTATGGTCGGTTTCGCCGCTGCGGCCATCAGGCGGATCAGGGCGATCGGCATCTCGGCGCGCATCGCTTCCGCTTCGGCGCGCGGATGCATATCGATGAAAGCCGCGGTCGACCGGGCGGCGGCCAGGACATGGGCTACCCGCACCTCGAGGTCGATGCGGGGATCGAGGCGGCCCCAGAGGGCCAATTCAAAGGCGAAATGCTGAAC
>CAZNZI010000105.1:0-3070 GCA_964577475.1 uncultured Rhodospirillaceae bacterium | reverse complement strand
GGGGTCAATTTGATCGTGGCGACGTAGTTGTCGACGCCCATCGGGGATTCAAGAATGGAATAGGTGCATTGGTAGTCGTAGTCCGACAGCGTCAGCAGCTGCTCGCGGATCGCGCCCCCGTCCTTGAGACGGAAGTTACGGATGCATCCCACGCGGTCAGCCGGCCAGTTCCCTTCGATGCGTGAATCGGCGATGCCGGGATGCCATTTCGGCAGGCCGTTGAAATCGCGGATATGCGCCCAGACCGCCTCGGGCGAAGCGTCGATCACGCTCGATGTATAGACCTTGATCACGAGCCGCTTCCTTCCTTCGGCTTGTTCGTGATCGCATTGAGCAGGCCCGTCGCCATGGTCTGGCCGGTCTTGCCGGTGTCGAGCCCGATCTCCTTGAGCAGTTCATCGACAAGCGGTGCCTGGGCGCGGTAACGCAGGGCCGAATTGACGACCTGGTCGGAGAAGCCGGCGCCACCGTTGTAGTCGCCTGGGCCGCCATGACCCCCGCCCCCGCCGAGCCCGTCCACGTGCAGGATCTTGATGCCCTCGATGCTTTCGAGCGGCTTCACCTGCTCGCGGATGATGCCTTCCAGGCGGTCGATCAGACGCAGGCGCGCCATCGATCCGCGGGCTTCGATCGTCAAGACGTTCTGGGCCTCGTTCATGGCGCGGACGCCTTCCGCTTCGACCTCGTGGCGCAGCTTGGCGGCCAGGGTGCGGATCTTCTCGGCATCGGCTTCGGCTTCGGCCTGGGCGCGCAGAGCCGCGCCGCGGTCGTCGGCGGCCAGTTTCTCGGCCTCCGCCGCGATCTTCAGGCGCAGTGCGTCGCGTTCCGCTTCCTGCGCGGCAACGATCAGTTCGATCTGCTTGCGCCGGCCAGCCATCTCGGTTTCGCGCGCGGTGAAGACCTTTTCTTCGGCCGTCACGGCCAAAGCGCGGGCGCCGTCGGCCGCCGCCTGGGCTTCCGACTGGGCCTTGGACGTCTGGGCGATGGCGATGGAACGCTGCTGCTCGGCCAGTTCCAACGACTTCCGGCGTTCGATCTCCGCCGTCTCGATTTCCTTCTCTTTGGCAATGCGATCGGCTTCGAGGACGCGGTCGGTCTCGATACGGGCGCGCTCGACCTGTTCGCGGGCGGTGATCTCGGCCCGATCAGCCAGTTGCTGTTTCTCGGCCCGTTCGCGGGCCAGTTCGGCGCGCTGCTGGGCACGGGCGATCTCGATCTCGCGTTCCTGTTGCAGGCGGGCGCTTTCGGCCTCCAGGTCGATATCGAGCGACAGCTTCTCCGTCTCCAGATTCTTGTTCCGGATCTGGATCATCGTGTCCTGTTCGATGTCGTTGCGGATCTTCTTGCGCCGTTCGATCTCTTCGGTGAGGCGCGTCAGACCTTCGGCGTCGAAGGCGTTGGACGGGTTGAAATACTCCATCGCCGTCTGGTCGAGCTGGGTCAGCGAGGCCGATTCGAGTTCGAGACCGTTCTGGAGGAGGTTCTCGGCCACATTGGCGCGCACGCGGCGGACATATTCGCCGCGTTTCTCATGCATCTCTTCCATGCTCATCTCGGCCGCGATCGTGCGCAGCGCGTCGACGAACTTACCTTCGAGCAGTTCCTTCAGCGAGTCGGGCTGCATTGTGCGCTGGCCGAGGGTCTGAGCGGCGCTGGCGACGGCTTGGCCTTGCGGCTGGACGCGGACGTAGAATTCCGAGGTCACGTCGACGCGCATGCGGTCTTTCGTGATCAGGGCCTTGTCGCGGCCGCGCGAGACTTCCAGGCGCAGCGTGTTCATGTTGACCGGGATCACGTCATGGATGATCGGCAGCACGAAGGCGCCCCCGTTCATCACGACCTTCTGCCCGCCCATGCCGGTGCGCACGAAGGCGCGTTCCTTGCTGGACCGGAGATAGAGCCAATGGAACAGCCAGACGATGATCGCGATGACGATCGCGACTACGACCAGTGCGAGGATGAAGGCTCCGAAGTCTGCGCCGCTCATATCCACTTCCCCCTAAATGTCGCGCTCCCGCGCAACGCTTGAGTCCGATTATCGCGCCGCGACGCGCGCGGCGGGCTGCCGGCGCTCGAGACGCTTGAATTGCCGTGTCTGCTCGGAAATCGCGACCTCCGTCGGCAGACGTTCCATGCTCGACGCCCCGTAGAAACCGTGGCAGTCCGGGCAATGCTCCAGGATGTAGGCGGCATCCTCCGGCTGCGCGATCGGGCCGCCATGGCAGATCACCATGACATCCTTGCGCACCGTCTTGGCCGCTTCCGTCCATTCGTTGATCTTAGGCACGCAGTCGGCGAGTCTCAGCGCCGTTCCCGCGCCAATCGAGCCGCCGGTCGTCAGGCCCATATGGCAGACGATGATGTCGGCACCCGCCTTGGTCATGTCGCGCGCCTGTCCGGCGTCGAAGACATAGGGCGTGGTGAGCAGGTCGAGTTCGTTAGCGGCATTCACCAGATCGACCTCATGGCCATAGCCCATGCCTGTCTCTTCGAGATTGGCGCGGAAGGTGCCGTCGATAAGGCCCACCGAGGGGAAGTTCTGGATACCCGAGAACCCCATATCGGCCAGGCGGCGCAGCAGATGGTCGCGGATCATGAAAGGATCAGTGCCGTTGACGCCGGCCAAGACCGGCGTGTGCTTGACCACCGGCAGGACTTCCTTGGCCATGTCGACCACGACATCGTTGGCGTTGCCATAGGCCAGCAGGCCCGCGAGCGAGCCGCGGCCCGCCATGCGGTAGCGGCCCGAATTGTAGATGACGATCAGGTCGATTCCGCCCGCTTCTTCGCATTTGGCGGAGAGGCCGGTGCCGGCACCGCCGCCGACAATGGGCTGACCGCGGGCGATCATGTCCTGGAATTTCGCGATGATGGTCTTGCGTGCAATGCGTGCCATGGTCTCGGTCTCGTTTCTCAGGTCCGTCGTGCGCGGCTGCTGGTAGCCGACGGCGGGCGCATGACTTCGGCGAAAGCCGCGACCGCCGCGGCCGCGAATTCCGGATCATTGATGTGATGCGGAACGCGCGTCAGCTTGCGGTTGGTGCCGGCGCGGAAATTGGTGGCGATGGTG
>CAZNZI010000104.1:0-2235 GCA_964577475.1 uncultured Rhodospirillaceae bacterium | reverse complement strand
GATCCGGTGGCCTTCGCGCGCCGCCTGGCCGCCGTGCTGGAGCGGGCGCTCTAACCGTCAGCCGAGAAAGACCCATCATGACCGAACGCCGCCTCATCAGCTCCGGCTCGCCCTATGAGCCGGAAATCGGGTTTTCGCGCGCCGTGCGGGTCGGCAACCACATCGCGGTGGCCGGCACCGCGCCGGTTGCACCCGGTGGCGGCGTTGCGGCCAAGGGTGATGTCTATGGCCAGACCAGGCGCTGTCTCGAGATCGCGATCAAGGCGGTCGCCGATGCTGGCGGCGAAGCCAAGCACATCACCCGCGTGCGGATCATGCTGACCGACATGAACACCTGGAAGGATGCCGCCCGCGCCCATGGCGAGGTGTTCCGCGACATACGGCCCGGCACGACCTTCGTCGAGGTGTCACGCTTCATCGATCCCGATTGGCTGGTCGAGATCGAGGTCGACGCGATCATCGGATAGTCGAAAACGGGCTTGCCGCAGAGGGTCCTGTGATTTCGATCACAGTTGGCGTTTTCATCAATCAATTTTCTTGATGATGCGGCGCAACTGCAGTAAAAAGCGGGTAATTTCCTTACTCTAGCCGTGGGGGCGGCTGGTGCCGGCCCCGGTCCAATGAATATCGACCTCGCCCGCACCTTCCTGGAAATCGCCGAAACCGGCAACTTCAACAAAGCCGCCGACCGGCTCGATGTGACCCAATCCACGGTCAGCATGCGGATCAAGGCCCTCGAGGACGAACTCGGGCGGCCGCTGTTCAAGCGCGGCAAGGCGGGCACCGAACTCACCCAGGCCGGACTTCAGTTCCGACGTTATGCCTCGACCCTGGTGCGCGTCTGGGAACAGGCGCGGCACGAAGTGGCGCTGCCGCCGGGCTACCGCGCGGGGCTCACCGTCGGCGGGCAGTTCTCGCTATGGGACCGGCTGCTGCTGCGCTGGATTCCCTGGATGCGCACCGAGATGCCGAACGTCGCGCTGCGCGTCGAGGTCGGCCTGTCGGAAGGGCTGATGCGCCAACTGGCCGAAGGCCTGATCGATCTCGCGGTGATGTACACGCCGCAGACCCGGCCGGGCTTTGTCACGCTGCGGCTGCTCGAAGAACACCTCATCATGGTCTCCACCACGCCGCGCGATGTGAAGCAGTGGGACAACACGTATGTCTTCGTCGATTGGGGTCCCGAATATCGCCAGGCCCATGCACAGGCGTTTCCCGATCAGCCCACCCAGGCGGTCTCGGTCAGCTTGGGTGCGCTTGGGCTCCAGCACATTCTTGCCAACGGCGGCTTCGGCTATTTCCCCGTGCGCGTGGTGCGGCCCTATATCCAGGCGGGCACGCTCCACCGCGTCAGCAATGCGCCCGACTTCCGCCGTCCCGCCTATATCGCCTATCCGGCGGAAGACGAGCAGGCGGAATGGCTGCTGACCGCAGTGCGCGGCCTGCGCCATGTGGCGTCCCTCGACGCTGAAGATTGATCTTCGCTGCCGCGTCGAACCGCGCGGCTTCGCCTGACGGGGCTTCAGCGCGGTTTTCGAGCCAGTTTGGCGCGCGCTTCGCCCAGCATTTTGACCAGCTTGCTGCGATCGATCCCGTCGCTGGCCATCAGCCGGCGCATGATCGGATCGTCGATCATCTCACGCAGTTTCGGTTCTTCCCGGATCATCGAGTGGTCGATGGTCGGGTCGAAGACCTTCAAGCGCGTAAGCCTCTCTTCTGCCAGGTTCGCCATGAGGGGGCCTCCCCTAATTGCGATGCTGCGATGAAGAAAGGCTAACACGCGCCTGGTATTCGCTAAAGAACTGGCGCGCGAATTTCGTGTTTCAATTTGTGTATTCGTTTTTGATGCGGGCCAGCGCTTAGGCGCGTTTCAGGCGCAGATGCCGCACCGCACAGGTGTGTCGAAGCTGTGATCGGGATCACGCACGCGCTCGTGTGCGCCGATTCCGTGCGGGTCTTTACAATTGGCCTTCGGTGGTCGGCGTCGTCTGGCGGAAAGCAACACCGTGCAGCCAGACAGTCGGCACCGAGATGCCGTCGCCGCCGCCGAAGCCATGAATGCGGCGGCGCAGCTCGGCCTCATCGACACTCGGCGGGATGTCGCACAGATTGGCGAACAGCGCCCGTGTGCCGCGGCGCGGTCCCCAGGTCATTTGCAAAGCGGGCAGCGGGCCGGGATTGGTGGTCAGGGCCACTGCCAGCCGTTTCACCAAGCCCAGCATCGCGAGATACGCC
>CAZNZI010000103.1:0-1503 GCA_964577475.1 uncultured Rhodospirillaceae bacterium | reverse complement strand
GCCCCGCGACGAGCACCGAGAACTCGTAGTTCTCGCGGCCGAACAGGCGGTCCGCGGTGTTGCGCATTATGAAGAGGTTCTCGGGATCGGAGTTGAGCCCGCCGGCGATGCCGAGTGCGCATTGCACATAGAGCGGCCCTTTGATCAGCCCCTCTTCGACGAAATGCGCCAGGTTGTGGAGATGGCCGAGGTCATAGCATTCGAACTCGAACCGCACGTCATGGGTATCGCCGAGATAGGCGAAGACATGCTTGATGTCGTTCAGCGTATTGCCGGCGACCAGACGCTCGGAGTCTTCGACATAGGACTGTTCCCACGGAAACTTCCAGGCGGTGATCCCGCGCCACGCACGATGGAGCGAGAGGTTGATCGAGCCCATATTGAGCGAGCACAGTTCCGGCTTGGCTTGCAGCGGATAGGCCAGGCGCTCGTCGAGCGACGTCCGCGTGTCGCCCTCGGTCGTGATGTTGATGATCGCGTCGGTCTGCTGGGCGATCCGCGGCACGAATTGATCGAACACGGCCGGGTCCACGCTCGGGCTCCCGTCATCGGGGTCGCGGGCATGGAGATGCAGCACCGACGCGCCCGCCCGTGCCGCATCCACGGCCTGTTGCGTGATGTCGGCCGGCGTCAGCGGCAGATGATCGGACATGGACGGCGTGTGAACCGAGCCGGTGACGGCGCAGGAGATGATGACCTTGCGCTTCTTGGGGGTCACGGCGCCGGCTCACAGATATTCGACATTGGCGTCGACGCTGATGGCCTGGCCGGAAATGTTGCGCGCCAGGTTCGAGGCGAGGAACAGCGCCATATGGGCGATGTCGTCGGCACTCACCATGCGGCGCAGCGACATTTTGCGCAGATATTCCTCGCGCGCCGCCTCGAAGCTGGCCCCGGTCGCCTTCGCGCGGTCGGCGATCACGCGGTCCATGCGCTCGCCTTCCACCGGGCCGGGCAGGATCGCATTGGCGCGAATGCCGACGGGGCCCAGTTCGACGGCCAGGGATTTGATCAGGCCGACGATCGCCCATTTGGTCGCCGCGTAAGGCGTGCGGTAGGGGTAGCCGAACCGCCCGGCGGCCGAACTGATGCCGATGATCGACGGGTTGTGCGTCGAAGCGCGGAGCAGGGGGACGAAGCGCTTCAGGAAATAGAATTGCGACTTGAGATTGACGTCGATCGTGCGGTCGACCTCGCCATCGCCCAGCGCATCCACCAGACCGGTCGGTCCGGCGATGCCCGCATTGTTGATCAGCACATCGAGACCGCCGAAGCGTTCGGAGACGTCCTTGAACGCGCGATCGGCATCGGTCGCCACCGAGGCATCGCCCAGCGTTCCCGTCAGGCCCGCCACTGCCCCCAACGCGGAGGCGAGCGCCGACTCGACTACATCGGTCACGTGCACCTGCGCGCCGCCGGCCGTAAAGAGTTCCGCCATCCGCCGGCCCAGGCCGCTGCCGCCCGCGGTCACCAGCACGCGAAGACCGCGCACGTCGATGACGA
>CAZNZI010000102.1:0-8981 GCA_964577475.1 uncultured Rhodospirillaceae bacterium | reverse complement strand
ATTGGCGATCTGCGCCGGGCTCAGCGCCGCGACCTGCGACGGCGTCAATTGCGCGAATTGAGCGGCGGTGATGGCCCGCAACTGCACGCGCACCAGATCGGCCAGCTGGTTGAGCGACAGATTGGCGATGGCCGGTCCGCTCAACTGGCTGATCTCGCCCGGCGTGAGCGACTGCATCTGGGCGTCGGTCAGACCCGACATCTGCGTGATCGTCAGCGCGTTGATCTGTGCATTGCTCAGCCCCGCGATGGCGGCGCCCGGCAACGCGCCGATCTGCGTCTGGTTGAGGGCCGCGAACTGGTCCGTACTGAGGGACGCGATCTGGGTTGCCGTCACCTGGCTGAGCTGAGCAGGCGTCAGCCCGCCGACCTGCGTGGCCGTCAGCACCGCGAGGCCGATCGCCGTCAGCCCGGATATCTGTGACGCCGTCATCGCTGCGATCTGCGTCGAGGAGAGCGCGGCGACGTCGGCCGTCGTCAGGCCGCTGATCTGTGTGGCGGAAAGCGTCGCGAATTGCGACGGAGTCAGCGCGCCGAATTGGGCCGGCGAGAGGGTGGCGATCTGCGTCGAAGTCAACCCGCTGAATTGCGCGAGGCTCATCGCCGCGATACGGGTCGTCGAGAGCGCGTCGACGGTCGTCACCGACAGACTGCCGATCTGCGTCGGCGTCAAAGCCGCGAATTGAGTCGCGGTCAGCGACGTAATCTCGCTGGTGGTCAGGCTGCCGAGTTGCGTGACGCTGAGGGCCGGGATCTGCGCCGCCTTCAATGCCCCGATCTGCGTCATGGTCAGTGCCGCGACTTGCGTCGTCGTCAATCCGCCGATCTGGACGGCGGTCATTCCCGCGACCTGGGTCGTGGTGATGGCGGCCAACTGATCGGACGTCAACCCGCCCATCTGCGTGGAAGAGAGCCCGCCGAACACGACCTTCATCTGCGCGGTGCTCAGGCTGTCGATGACGGAAACGCTGAAACCCGCGATCTGGACCGGCGTCAACGCATTCATCTGGGTCACGGTCAGATTGGCGACCTGCCCGGTGGTCAGCCCGCTCAAGGCGGTGGCCGAGAGCGCCGCCATCTGCGGCATCGTCAGCGCGGCCAGTTGCGCGGCGGTCATTGCGCCCGTTTCGGTGGCCGTCAGGCCGCCGATGGCCGTCACGGACATGCTTTGGAGCTGCGTCGACGAGAGCGCGCCCAATTGGGTCTGGTTCAGGGCACCGACCTGCTGCGCCGTCAGACCGCCGATCGCCGTGGTCGACAGGGAGGCGATGTCGGCCACCGACAGATCGCCGATTTGGGTGGTCGTTAGCGCGGATATCTGGACCGGATTCAATCCGCCGAGTTGCGTCGTGGTCAGGCCGGCGACTTGGGCGTCGGTCAGGCCCGCGACGGCGGCGGGAGAGAGGGCCGTCATCTGGGTCGCCGTCAGCGCCGCCGTCTGATCCGTGCTCAGCGACGCGATCTGGGTCGGCGTGAGACCAGCGATCGCAGTGGTGGACAGGGATCCGATCGCCGCGGAGCTCAAGGAGTCGATTTGGGTCGTGGACAGACCGCCGATTCCCGCGGTGCTCAGACTGTTCAATTGGGTCGGGGTCAGGGTCGCGATCTGGTCCCCGGTGAGGCCGCCGACCGCGGCAGCCGGCAAGGCCGCGAGCTGGGTCACGGTAAGTGCCGCGAACTGAGTCGTCGTCAGCGCACCGACCTGCGTGCCTGTCAGGCCGCCGATCGCGGTGGCGGACAGGGCCGCGATGTCGCCGGTCGACAGGGCGCCGACCTGGGTCGTGGTCAACGCCCCCAGTTGGGTGGGCGACAGGCCCTTGAACTGCGTCACCGTCAGCGCGCCGATCTGGTCGTTGCTCAGGCCGGCAATGGCGGTGGGGGACAATGCCGCAAGCTGGGTTGTCGTCATAGCGCTGAACTGCGTGGCGCTGAGTTCACCGAGCGTCGTCGCCGTCAATCCGCTGATCGAAGCAGGGAAAAGAGCGCCGACCTGTGTCGTCGAAAGGGCATCGATCGCGTCGGCGGACAAGGCGTTGATCTCACTCGCGGTCAAGGCCACGATCTGCTTGGTCGTCAGCGCCGCAGCCTGATCGGCCGTCATGCTGGCGACTGCGGTGACGGAGAGCGCTTGCACTTGGGCCGGCGTGAGTGCGGCGAATTGGCCGGAGGACAAGCCCGCCAGCTCGGTTGTCGTCAGGCCGCCGAACGCGGCCGGCGGCAAGGCGGCGATCTGGGTGGCCGACAGGGCCGACAACTGATCGCTGCTCAGATTGCCGAGCAGGGTTGCGGTCAGGCCGCCCAATTGAGTGTTGTTCAAAGCACTGATCTGGGTCGTCGTCAGGGCATCGAACTGAGTGGTGCTGAGCGCGCCCAGGGCGGTGGCCGTCAAGCCGCCCAGTGCGCTCGTGGACAAAGCGGCGACCTGGGTGACCGTCAATCCGGCAACCGCCGTCGAGGTCAAAGCGCTGAATTGGGTTGCCGTCAGCGCGCCCGACTGATCGCTCGAAAGCGCGGCCAATTCGGTTGCGGTCAGCCCCCCGATCTGGGCGGTGGTGAGGCCGGCGATCTGCGTGACCGTCAGGGCGGAAAACTGGTCGGACGACAGCGCCGCGATCCCGGTCAGGCTCAGGCCGCGCAGCTGCGAAACCGTCAGGGACTGAAGCTGGTCGCTCGTCAAGGCAGCGACCGCCGAGGTGCTCAACGCACTCAATTGCGCCGCGCTCAGCGCCGCCAACTGCGTCAGCGACAAGGCACCCATTTCGGTGGTCGTGAGGCTGCCGATCTGGGCAGTGGTCAGTCCGGCGATCTGGGTAGCGGTCAATGCACCGAGCTGATCGTTCGCCAGCGAGACGATGACGGTGGTCGACAGCCCTTTGATCTGGGTCGTGGTCAGCGCGCTGATTTGATCGTCGGTCATGCCGCCGATCTGCGTTGTGCTGAGGGCGTTGACCTGGGTCGATGTCAACCCGGCGATTTGCGACGGCGCCAACGTTCCGATTTGCGAATCGGTCAGGGACGAGACGGCGGTGACGGACAGTCCTGCCAATTGCGTGGGCGTCAAAGCGGAGAGCTGGTCCGACGACAACGAAGCGAGTTGGGTCGTGCTGAGCCCCCAGAGCTGGGCCCCGGTCAGGCCCGCCACTTGCGTCGGGCTCAGCGCATCGAGTTCGTCGGAAGTCAGCGCACCGATCTGCGTGGCCGTGAGGGCGCCGCATTGGACGGTCGACAGAGCGGCAACGGCGGTGACGCTCAAGCCCGCGACCAGCGTGACGGTCAGCGCCGCGACCTGCGATGCCGACAGCGCGCCAAGCTGGTCCGATGACAGACTGGCCAGTTCCGTCACGGTCAGCCCTTTGACCTGGCCGGGCGTCAGGGCGCCGACCTGCGCGGTGCTCAGAGCGGCCAGTTGGGTCGAGGACAAAGCGCCCAGCGCGGCATTCGATAGGCTGCGCGTCTGGGTGATCGTGAGCGCCGACAGCTGGTCCGATGTGAGGCCACCGATGCCCGTGGCCGACAAGCCGGCGATCTGCCCGGCTGCCAGTCCCGCAAGCTGGGAGATCGAGAGCGCGCCGGTCTGCGCCGCCGTGAACGCGCCGATCTGGGCCGGGGTGAGCGCGGCCAATTGCGACCCTACCAGTGCGCCGATCTGGTCGGACGACATCGACGCCATTTCGGTGGCGTTCAAGCCGCGGACCTGGACCACGGTCAGCCCGGCAATCTGGGTGGTGGTCAACGCGCCGAATTGAGTCGCGGAGAACATGGCAATCTGGGCCGACGTCAGTCCGGCGATCTGGGTCGTCGCCAGCGCCGCGATCTGCGTGGTCGTCAAGCCGCCCAGTTGCGTGGCGGACAACGCACCCATCTGCGTGCGCGTCAAAGCGCCAAGTTGGGCGGTGGACAGTTCCGCCATTTCGGTCCCGCTCAGCCCCTTCAACTGGGCCGAGGTCAATGCCGAGACTTCGGTGGTGGTCAGCGCATTCAGTTGATCGGGGGACAACGCGCCCATGGCGGCCGGCGACAGAGCCTTGACCTGCACGGCGCTAAGCGCGGCGATCTGCGCAACCGACAGTCCACCGATGGCGGTCGCCGACAGACCCGTGATCTGCACCGGAGTCAAGGCGCCGAGTTGGGCGGCGGACATCGATCCCAGCATCGTGGCCGTCAGGCTCTTGCTTTGTGCGGCCGGCAGAGCGGTGATCTGGGCGGGCGTCAGCGCAGCGAATTGCGCGGAGGAGAGCGTTGCCAGGTCGGTGACCGTGAAGCCCTTGATCTGTGCCGTCGTCAAACCGGCGATCTGGTCGGGCGTGATGGCGGCGATCGCCGTGGTCGACAGATTGGAAATCTGGATGTAGCTGAGGGCGCCCATCTGGCTCGACGACAGGGTCTGGATGATGGTGGGCGTCACGCCGGCCATTTGTGTCGCCGTCAGCGCCTTGATCTGGGTGGTCGTGAGCGCAGCGATCTGGGTGGTGGTCAGTTCGCCGATCTGGGTAACCGTCAGACCCTTGACCTGCTGCGGCGTCATGGCGGTGATGTCGCCCTCGCTGAAGGCATCGATCTGATCGGCGTTGAGCACCGACAGCTGCTGGGCCGAGAACGCCATCTGCCCCGGCGTCAGGGCGCTGATCTGGTCCACGCTCAAACCCGACATTTGGGCGAGCGACAGATACGAAAGCTGCTTGCCGCTCAGCTCCTGCATTTCCGCAGGCGTCAGCGCGGCAAGCTGGTCGAGCGAGAACGCAGCGATATCGGTCTGCGTAAAACTCTGGATCGTGTTCTGCGACAGATTCGCGATCTGCGCTGGACTTAAAGATGAAACGATCGAGGTCACTCGCGCCGCTCCGTAATTCCTGTTCGCTTGGGACCCCGATCGCGAGATCCGAAACGTCATGCGCCACTTAGACCGCCGGAGACTTCGGTCCCGCGGCAAATGAGAGCGGGAAAGGCGCTGCAAGCCACATGCCGGGCTCAGCGTTTTGATAAACAATGACTTACGGGGCTGTCAGGCGGCCAGAATGTTCTGGTGAGCGGCCACCCCGGCAGGTTTTGCCGAGGTGGCACTCCGGGGCCCGCGTCAGTACACGGGCAATCGTGACGACCGCGCGTTGGAACACGACTTGGTCCGTACCAGGGCTGGGCGTTGAGTATCGCTGCGGACCCGCCATCGCCCGGGACTTTATTTGACGACCCAAAGCCACTGGGCGAGCGCTGCTGCTGCAAACAGCAACGCCACGGCCCACCACCAACTCCACTGGCCGTTCCGGCGACGCCTGCCCCGCGGCTGCCGCGAGAAGGTCAGAAAGCCGCGGCCCTTTTCCATGCAAAACCCTAACTCTGATGGCCTTGAAATTTTCCAACGCATCAGCGGCCCGATCGTTGCGAACAGAATGATCGCAACAAACGGCGACGCGGAGAGGCGACGGCGATGGTAGCGCGTGACGGTTGAGATCATCCGCGCGCATGCGGGCAAAAAAACGCCCGCAGGACCAGGTCCCGCAGGCGCTTTGTTAGATCGACCCTTGGTCGGAGTAAGAGGATTCGAACCTCCGGCCCCTGCCTCCCGAAGACAGTGCTCTACCAGGCTGAGCTATACTCCGACCGGGCCGATTTTCGCCCGCAAGCGGGCGAAGGCGCTTCTTATAGCGTTCCGGCGCGTCCCGCGCAAACGCCGAATCGCGACATCGGAAATGGGGAAATCAGTAGGCCCGTTCGACCGAAAAATCGACGATTCCCAATAGGATGGACTTCACCACCCCGTCGGGGAAGATGCCCAGCGCATCCTTGGCGATGGCCCCGTAATGCCGCGCCCGCTGGACCGAGTCGGCCAGACAGCGGTGCTTGTCGAGCAGGCCGATGGCCCGGCGCAGATCGGCATCGCCCGGGGCCTGTTCCAGGTCTTCCAGCGTCCGCCGCCAGAAAGCGCGTTCCTCCTCATCGCCGCGGCGGTAGGCGAGGATCACCGGTAGCGTGATCTTGCCCTCGCGGAAGTCATCGCCGATCGCCTTGCCCAATTTCTCCTGTCGCGCCGAATAGTCGAGCACATCATCGATCAACTGGAAGGCGATGCCGAGATTGAGACCGTAGGATTCGAGCGCGTCTTCCTCGGCCTTGGGCCGGTCGGCCACCACGGCGCCGATGCGCGCGGCGGCGGCGAACAGCGCCGCCGTCTTGGCGCGCACCACGTCGAGATAGGCGTCTTCGTTGGTGTCGGTGTCGTTGGCGGTGGTGAGCTGCAGCACCTCGCCCTCGGCGATCACCGATGAGGCGCGCGAGAGGATCGCCAGCACGCGCAGGTTGCCGTCTTCCACCATCAGTTCGAAGGCGCGCGAGAACAGGAAGTCGCCCACCAGCACGCTGGCCTTGTTGCCCCAGAGCGCATTGGCCGAGGCGAGCCCGCGGCGCAGGCTGCTTTCGTCGACCACGTCGTCATGCAGCAGAGTGGCGGTGTGGATGAACTCGACACAGGCCGACAGCTTGATATGCCGCCGGCCGCCATAGCCGCAGAGGCGCGCGGCGGCGAGCGTCAGCATCGGGCGCAGGCGTTTGCCGCCGGCGGCGACGATATGCCCGGCCAGTTCCGGGATCAGCGCCACCGGGCTGTGCATGCGTTCGATGATGGCGGCATTCACCAGCGCCAGGTCGTCACCGACCAAGGCCGCCAGTTGATCGAGGGACGCACCTTTGCGTTCCCGTTCTTCTTCCAGATCGACAATAACCGCCAACATAACCCCCGGATGAACTGGGCCCGAACCTTTGCCGTACCGTACTATTGCCGCGCCGGCCCCGGCAGCATCAACGAACAGACCCCAAAATGGTTCCGCAGCTTAGGATTGCGCCTTGGTGGGGGTCAAGTTTACAACCGGTGGGAAACAAACGCGGAATCGCCTGGGAATCCCTATGGGGGAAGCCGTTACCGAGGACCGTCTGGTCGATGGGCGGGTGCGCCTGCTGCAGCCCGTGGACGGGTATCGCGCCGCCATCGACCCGGTGTTTCTGGCGGCCCTGGTCCATGCCCGCAAGGGCGAACGGGTCCTGGATGCCGGCTGCGGCGCCGGGGCAGCCACCTTGTGCCTGGCGGCCCGCAACCCCGGCTGCAAGATCATCGGGCTGGAACTCGACCCGGCCATGTTCGACCTGGCCAAACGCAATGTGGCCCTGAACGAGGCCGAAGACCGGGTGGAGCTGATCCAAGGCAATATCGCCACCCCGCCGCCCCGCCTGGCACCCAGCACTTTCCATCATGTCATGACCAACCCGCCCTATCTGGCAGGCGGCACCAAGCCCGCCGATGCGGGCCGGGCCATGGCGCATATGGAGGGATCGGTCGATCTCGATGCCTGGATTCTGGCCTGCCTCACCCTGTTGCGGCCTAAAGGGACCCTGGCCATCGTCCATCGCGCCGACCGGCTGGACGACCTGCTGGCCTCGCTGCGCAACCGGGCGGGTGAAATTGCGGTCCTTCCTCTGTGGCCGATGAAGGACCGGCCGGCCAAGCGGGTGCTGGTACGCGCCCGCAAAGGGGTGGGGGGGCCGACCAGCCTCTTGCCTGGCCTGGTCCTCCATGAGGCCGATGGGCGCTATACCGAAGCCGCCGAGGCGGTCCTCAGGGGCGGCCAGGGGCTTGATTTCTGAAAAGAAACCGGCGCCGGGACTTGTCCCGGCGCAACCCCCGATCCATCTCTTGGCAGCACCCTTACGGGCAGGATAAAGAATACCCATGGCTATGATGCAAAACCCTGGCGCGCCGAGCGCCCCCCCGGCCCCCGTCGCCGATGCCGTGATCAACGGCACCACCGCCACCTTCGTGGACGATGTCATCGAAGCCTCGATGAAGCAGCCCGTGGTGGTCGACTTCTGGGCCACCTGGTGCGGCCCCTGCAAGACTTTGGGCCCGATCATCGAAAAGGTGGTCCGCGACACCAAGGGCGCGGTGAAGCTGGTCAAGATCGACGTCGACCGCAACCCGGAACTGGCGTCGCAACTACGCATCCAGTCGATCCCGGCGGTCTATGCCTTCTCGGGCGGACGGCCCGTCGACGGTTTCGTCGGCGCGCTGCCGGAAAGCCAGGTGAAGAGTTTCATTCAGAAGCTTGCTTCCGGTGCCGGCACCGATGATGCCGCGGCGGCCATCGAAGAGGCGCTGAACGAAGCCAAGGCGCTGCTGGATGGTGGCGACGCGGCCTCGGCGCTCGAGATTTATCAGAGCGTGGCCGCCGAGGATCAAAGCAACGCGATCGCGGTGGCGGGAGCGCTGAAGGCGCTGGTCGCGCTCGACCGCGCCGACGAGGCGAAGCATCTCCTCGAGGGTGTTCCGCCCGAGATGGCGAAGCATGCCGATATCGTCGCGGTGAAGACCTCCCTTGAACTGGCTGCCGAAGCCAGCAAGGCCGGGCCGACCGCCGATCTCGAAAAAAAGATTGCCGCCGACGCCAACGACCATCAGGCGCGATTTGATCTCGCGGTAGCGCAGTTCGCAGCGGGAAAACGCGAAGAGGCGATCGACAACCTGCTCGAAATCTTCCGTCGCAAGCGCGACTGGAACGAGGACGCGGCGCGCAAGCAATTGGTCAAACTGTTCGAGGCGATGGGCCCGACCGATGAGTTAACGGTGGCCGGGCGCAAGCGCCTTTCGTCGCTGATGTTCTCGTGAGCGCTTTGCCGGCTCTGCTCCGGTTCTGACCGCGATGGCCGCACGCTCCTTCGCTATGCGGTACGAGGACCTGCCGGCCGTCATTCCCGTGTTCCCGCTGACGGGCGTTCTGCTGTTGCCCGAGGGGCGGCTGCCGCTCAACATCTTCGAGCCGCGCTATCTGGCCATGGTCGAGGACGCTCTGGCGGCCAAGCGGCTGATCGGCATGATCCAGCCCAGTGCGCCGGTCGAGCCCGGCGCCTCGCCGCCGGTGACATCGCCGGGCGCGAAAGAGCCCGCGCTGTACGAGACCGGCTGCGTCGGCCGCATCGTTTCGTTCTCCGAAACCGGCG
>CAZNZI010000101.1:0-3996 GCA_964577475.1 uncultured Rhodospirillaceae bacterium | reverse complement strand
CGCCGGGTTTTGATAGGCCCCGCGATAGTGCAACAACGCGGCTTCGCCGCAGGAGCCCAACAGTCCCGCCACCACCAGCCCCACGAGAGTGGATGGCGCGGACAAGCCGAGGAGAGTGTCGCCCCGTCGCCAGATCGCGCTGGAAAAGCGACGGAGCAATCCCGCAAGGGAGAGCGAGGCCGGCGCCCCGACCGGCGCGGCGTATAACAAGTTGTGCCAAGACAGGCCCCCTGGCCGCTTGAGGATGTTGTAGACGTGAAAGCCGGTGCCGATCGCACCGGTACTGATCGCGGGCACGCCCTGCCGGGCGCGCGGATGGCGCGGCCCATCCGCAGACAGGGCATCGCGAAGACTCGAAGCGAGGGTCAGCGCTGCGACCGCAATGGGCACATACATCGTCTTATTGTGGAACGACCCGCGATAATGCTCCATCGCACTGTCGGACAAAGCCGATGCGGCCAACATCGCGGCGGACCAATCGACCCCGCGGGCCGCTCGCGCGCGCAGTTTTTGTGGTGACTGCAGCATGCGCGGTGCGTCAGTCGGTTGTTTGCGGCGTGAGGCAGCCACGAGAGCTCCTGCCCCGCCGATCACGACCAACGCCAACAATTTCGATGTGTTGCGACTCATGGCGCTTAGCCGACCTTGTACCGTTCAGCGTCACGATCCTTGAAGCTCAGGCCATGCCCCGGACGCGACAGATCCGGCGCAATCGCGCCGTCATGGGGTTTGGGTGCGCCGTCGAATAGCATCTGCTCGATCCGGACGTGATCGTGAAACCATTCGAGGTGACGCACGCGTGGCGACGTGCAGGCCACTGCGAGATGAAGCGTCGGCGCGCAATGGCCCGACAGATCGATATGAGCGGCTTCGCACAGCGCCGCAACCTGCAGAAAGCCGGTGATGCCGCCGCAGCGCGTTACGTCAGCCTGGAGAACATGAACGGCCGGGCCTTCCAGCAGCCGACGGAAATCGTCGATGACATAACCGTATTCCCCAGCGGCCACGTCCATGCCCTCGGGTACGCGGTCACGCATGAATCTCAGGCCGTCGAGATCGTCGGACGACACCGGCTCTTCGAACCATCGCACGTCTTCATCCGCGAAGATCGTGGCTAGACGCAGGGCCGACTGCGCGCTGAGAGCTCCGTTGGCGTCGACGAACAGGCCACGGTCGCCGATCGCGCCGCGCGCCGTACGCACCCGCTCGGGATCGCGCTCCGGCTCGCTGCCGATCTTCATCTTGACCCAACGGCATCCGTCCTTGGCGACCCAGCCGGCGAACTGATCGCGCAACTGGCGATCCGAATAGGTGGTAAACCCGCCGCTGCCGTAAATCGGGACCCGGTCACAGACCTGGCCCAGCAGCGCAGCCAACGGCACGCCAAGTAACTTGGCCTTCAGATCCCATAAGGCCGTATCGATCGCGGAGATCGCAGTCGCCACGAGACCAGACCGACCGAGATTGCGTACCGCGCGCCACAGCGTCCGGTTGGCGCGGGGGATGTCGAAGGCCGGCAATCCCTTCAGAAGTGGCGCCAGTTTTCCGTCGATGAGCGGCACGATACTGGCATCCGCATAGGTGTAGCCGATGCCGGTCTCGTCGGCGGCGTTGACGGTCGCCAAGACCAGCACCGTACTGTCCCAGGCGATCGTGCCGTCTGCTTCCGGAAAATCAGTCGGGATTCGGAAGGCCTCGGCTTTGGCCCCCGTTATGGCGCCATCGCGCATCGATCATTCCTTGCTGGTGAGCGATGCCACCAGTTCGCGCGCCGTATGGCTGATGATGTTGCCTTCCGCGGGATCGCCTTTGAACAATGTGGAGGCAAAAGCCTTTGCCTGCTTGAAGGTGATATGCGGCGGCAATGGCGGCACTTCCGGGTCGGTCTTGAACTCGATGATGGTCGGACGATCGGCAGCCAAGGCCTGGCTCCACGCATCCGCGACATCTTCGGGACGATCAACATAGATTCCGCGCAACCCGAGCAGCTCGGCAAACTTATGATAAGGGACGTCCGGAATGTCCTGGGACGCTTCGAATTTCGGATTGCCCTCCATCACGCGCTGCTCCCAGGTGACCTGATTCAAATCCTGGTTGTTCAGCACGCCGCAGACCCAGCATGGGTTGGCCCACTGCTTCCAATATTTGGAAACCGTGATCAGCTCGGCCATGTTGTTCATCTGCATGGCCCCGTCGCCGACCAGCGAAATGACCGGCCGTTCCGGATACGCGAATTTGGCCGCGATCGCATAGGGCACCGCCGCCCCCATCGATGCCAGGCCGCCCGACAGAGAGCACATCATGCCGCGACGCATCTTGAGATCGCGGGCATACCAATTGGCGCAGGAGCCCGAATCGCTGGTGACGATCGCGCGGTCCGGGAGCTGCGGCGACAGCGCCCAGGCAACGAGCTGCGGGTTTATCGGATCGGCGGGATTCTTGGCGCGCTCTTCGAGCGTCTTCCACCAATTGCCGGTCCAGTCCGCGATCCTCTGCCGCCAGGATTGGTCGCTCTTCTGCTCAAGCAAAGGCAGCAGCGCGCGCAAGGTCTCTCGCGCGTCGCCGACAAGATTGACTTCCATCGGGTAGCGCAGGCTCAGCATGCCGGGGGAGAGATCGATTTGCACGCCGCGCGCCTTGCCCTCTTTCGGCAGGAATTCCGAATAGGGGAACCCCGAGCCGATCATCAGCAGCGTGTCGCAGTCCATCATCATGTCCCAGCTCGGCTTGGTGCCGAGCATGCCGATCGAGCCCGTCACCCAAGGCAACTCGTCCGGCAGCGTCGCCTTGCCCAGCAGCGCCTTGGCAGCGCCCGCGCCAACACGGTCGGCCACGGCGATCACCTCGTCGGTCGCGCCCAGCGCGCCTGCGCCGACCAGCATCGCCACCTTTTGGCCGGCATTCAGGACAGCGGCGGCGCGCTGTAAATCCGCCTCGTAGGGAATGGTACGAGGCGGGGTGTAGCCGAGCCCGGAATGCAGCGTACCGTGCGCCCGCGGCGGGTCCTGATAATCGAGTTCCTGAAGGTCGTTGGGAAAGATCAAACAGGTAACGCGGCGCTCGCCGAGGGCAATACGAATGGCCCGGTCAGTCAGATGACGCACCTGCGATGGCGCGACCACCGTTTGCACCAGGGCGCCGGCTACATCTTTGAACATAGAGGGGAGGTCGACTTCTTGTTGGTAGTGGCCCCCCAGCGCGTTCCTGGATTGCTGACCGGCGATGGCCAGCACCGGCATATGGTCAAGACGCGCGTCATACAAACCGTTGATCAGATGCGCGGCACCCGGACCGGATGTGGCGATGCAGACCCCCAACTCACCGGTGAATTTCGCATGAGCCGATGCCATGAAAGCCGCCATCTCTTCGTGGCGGCACTGTACGAACTCGATCTTGCCCTTGGCCTTTTGCAGCGCGCCGAATACACCGTTGATGCCGTCGCCCGGATAGCCATAGATGCGGCGCACGCCCCATTGGTAGAGGCGCTCGATGAAGAAATCGCTGACGGTCCGTGCCATGGGATCACCGCGCTGCTTGCAGCACGCCCTTGCTGACTGACTATGTCTGAATGCCGAAAGACGTTTCTTTAACGGGCGGGCCTCCGCTGCGTTCCGCTATTTGGCGGTGGCCGGATTCGTCCCATATGTCCCGTCATGAAAATCCCCATAGAGGACTATGCGCTGATCGGCGATCGTCGCAGTGCAGCGCTGGAGACGCGCAGCGGCTCCATCGATTGGCTGTGCAGGCCGCGCTACGACAGTGATGCCTGCTTCGCCGCGCTGCTGGGCGATGCCCGGCATGGCTGCTGGTCGATCCGCCCCACTGGCGCCGTGCGCGAAACCCGGCGCCAATACCGTCCCGGCACCATGATCTTAGAAACACGTTACGAGACCGCGGGAGGCGCCGTCCGTGTCACCGATCTCATGCCGATGCAGGCCGGCGGTGCGGTCATCCGACAGATCCGGGGCGAACAAGGCGCGATCGAGATGGCGCTCG
>CAZNZI010000100.1:0-4102 GCA_964577475.1 uncultured Rhodospirillaceae bacterium | reverse complement strand
CGGGGCTTCGGCAAAGGGATAGACCGCGTCGATCACCGGCTTCAGTTCGTGCCGGTCGATGGCGCGGTTCATTTCCTCGAAGGCCTGGCGATGGCCGACCGAACTGCCCTGCACCGTCGCGCGCTTGATCAGAAGATCGATCACCGGAAAGCGCGCCTCCATCCCCTCCATGAACCCGACCGCAGTGACGCGGCCTTCGGGCGCGACGGCCTTCAACGATTGATTGAAGGCCTCGCCGCCCAGCACATCGAGAATGTGATCGGCGCCGACACCGCCGGTCAGCTCGAGTGCCCGCGCTGCCCAGTTGGGCGTCTCGGTCGTATTGATCAGATCCGTCGCGCCGAGCGCGGTGGTGCGCTGGAGTTTCGCCGCGCTGCGCGAGGTGACGATGGCGCGTGCGCCGAACAGCTTCGCGAACTGAACGCCGAACAGCGACACGCCGCCGGTGCCCTGCACCAGGACCGACCGGCCGGATTTGAGCTTGCCCTGATCGACCAGCGCGTACCATGCCGTCAGCGCGGCGATGGGCAACGTGGCCGCTTCATCGTCGGTGAGCGATGGCGGCGTCGCGACGGCCGCGTAGTCGGGAAGGACCACATACTCGGCGAGCACGCCCGTCAGCGGCACGCCCAGAGTCTGCCCATGTTCCGCCTGGCTGTGCAGCGATACGGCGTCGAGCCATCGGGTGCGGAAGTGACTCGTAACCCGGTCACCCGGTTTGAAACCCGTCACGCCCGGACCCGTGGATACGACCGTTCCGGCCATATCCGAGAGCGGCACGAAGGGGAATGTGACCGGCACTTTGAGCGCGCCGTCCATGACCACTTTGTCGCGATAGTTCAGCGACGCGGCGGCCACTTGCACCAGAATTTCGCCCGCGCCCGGCACGGGCATCGGCCGCGACACGGGCTCGAGATTGCGCCAGCCATGGGCCGGCAATTGCCAGGCCCGCATCGTTTCAGCCATGTGTGATTCTCATGCCTTCCTTGCAACCACTCTGACAAAGCCGCCGCTTCGCGGCAAGACGGAGAGGCTATGATGATCCGGCGCGGCGATATGGTAGAACCGCCCGCGAGACGAGCTTTGCTCCTGGAGTCATGATGAAGGACTGGTCCCATCATTTCGCGCCGCGCGCCAAGCGGATGGCTGCCTCGGAAATCCGTGAGCTTCTCAAGCTGCTCGACCAGCCCGACATCATCTCCTTTGCCGGAGGCATTCCGGATCCGGCGCTGTTCCCACGTGAGAAGCTGGCCGCCGCCTTCAGTCGCGCGCTCAGCGATCCGCAGAAGGCCGCCAACGCGCTTCAGTATTCGGTGAGCGAAGGCTATCTGCCGCTGCGCGAATGGCTGGCCGGCTATATGGGCCGGCTTGGCGTGACATGTGAAGCCGACAACATCATCATCACCAACGGCTCGCAACAGGCGCTCGACTTCGTCGGCAAGCTCTGTATCGCGCCGAACGACAAAGTGCTGGTGGCCTGGCCGACCTATCTCGGCGCGCTCCAGGCCTTCAATTGCTACGAACCCCATTACGATTCGCTGCCCGGGCCGGAGAGCAACCGCACGGTCGCCTCGTACAAGAACGGCGGCACCGCCCCGCGGCTCGCCTATGTGATGCCCGAATTCCAGAATCCGACCGGCACCTCGCTCGACCGCGCCGGACGCGAAGCGCTGCTGGATGCGGCCGACGAACTCGACCTGCTGGTGATCGAGGATTCGGCCTACGAGAAGCTGCGCTATGACGGCGAGCGCGCGCCGACCTTGATGCAGCTTTCGATCGAGCGCACCGGCCATATCGACGATTGTCGCGTCGTCTATTGCGGCACCTTCTCCAAAACCATCGTGCCGGCCCTACGGCTGGGCTGGGCCGTGGCGCCGCGCTCGATCATCCAGAAGCTGGTGCTGATCAAACAGGCGAGTGACCTGCACAGCCCGACCATCAATCAGATGGTCATGCATGAGGTGGCATCCGAAATGATCGAGACGATGGCCGTGGAGATCCGTGGCGTCTACAAGGCACGGCGCGATGCGATGCTGGCCGCGCTCAAGCGCCACATGCCGGCGGGCTTCCACTGGACCAAACCGGACGGCGGCATGTTCGTCTGGGTGACTTTGCCCGCCGATATGGACGGAGCGAAACTGCTGGCCCGCGCGATCCATGAGGCGCGCGTGGCCTTCGGTCCCGGCGAGGCCTTCTATGCCGACCGGTCGCAGCGCAACCACATCCGCCTCAGCTTCTCGCGCGCCGATGAGAAGACGATCGAAGAAGGCATCGGCCGATTGGGCAAGCTTCTGCAGGGCGCCTGAGGTCACAGGGCCCGCCGATCTACCGGTCTGGGAAATTGGAGCGGGCGAAGGGATTCGAACCCTCGACCCCAACCTTGGCAAGGTTGTGCTCTACCCCTGAGCTACGCCCGCGTCGCGGCCGGACCTAAAGGGTAAATGATGGTCCGGCAAAAGAGGTGCGGATGATACGCGAAGACGTTTTCATTGCAACAACGATCTTGAAGCCGCGCAACGCCGCCAAAATCGGGCTTTTACCCCTAAATCGTGCGCGGTGACTCCTACTTGCCCCTAGCGCTCGCGGTGTAGGCGGAAAAAATTGCCCAGTGTCCGCGCGATGCAAATCGGGCGCAGTTGCTGAATCGCCACAGTTCTGCAACGGCCAGACTCTTTACAGCGCGACCCGCGACTTGCCAGAATGAGACTCGTCAACGGGTCGCGCAGACGACCCTGGAGCAAGTGGTGAAGTGATCGGACAGTCCATCCCGTGGGGGCGCGGCGCGGCTGTCGGTGGCGATAGGGCCTGAGGGATATCAAAGGTATGGCACGGCGCGAAGTGCAGCCGGGACAGAAGTTCCGGCAGACGGATACTTCTTCGATTTGGGAAGTGCTCGATCTGAAAAAGGATGCCGAAGGCATCTCCCACGCCCGCCTCGTGCGGGTTGGCGATATGACGGCGGCGAAGACCATTTCGGTGACGGCGCTCAAGGACCCGCGTCTGTATCGCCTGACCGATTAGGCCAGGCCTGCGGCGCGAAGCCGGACCGTGATTCCCAGTCGTCGATGGCGCGGCCGACGAGGCGCCGGGCGAAGCGCGTCTATTTCTTCGCGCGCTTTTTCGTTTTCGATTTCCCGTCTTTTTCCGCCTCGCCGGTGACCCATTTGGGCGAGATGCCCAGCGCGACCGCGGCCTGCGCCTGGACCTGGGGGTCGAGCGGCGGCGGCTTCAGCTTCACGTCCGCCGCGAGCGCCTCGACCACCGTCTCGATGACATGGATGCGCGCCTGCCATTTGTGATTGCCAGCAATCGCATGCCAGGGCGCGTGTTTGGTCGAGGTGTGGGCGAACATGTCGTCGATCGCCTCTTCATAGTCCTTGCGTCGCGCGCGGTTGCGCAAATCCTCGGGCCCCAGCTTCCAACGCTTGTAGGGGTTGCGTAGGCGTTCGATGAAGCGCTTGAGCTGTTCCTCGCCAGTGATGTGCAGGAAGAGCTTCACGATGCGCACGCCGTCATCGGTCAGCATCTTCTCGAACTCGTTGATCTCGCCATAGGCGCGCTTCCATTCGCGTTTCTTGGCGAAGCCCTCGACGCGCTCGACCAGAACCCGGCCATACCAGGAGCGGTCAAAAACGGCGATGGTGCCGGGCTCGGGCAGGCGCTGCCAGAACCGGTAGAGATAGTGCCGCCCCTGCTCTTCGGGCTTGGGCGCGGCGATCGGCCAAACCTTGCAGCCCCGGGGGTCGAGTTTCTCGGTGAGCCGCCGGATGGCGCCGCCCTTGCCCGCCGCATCCCACCCCTCGAAGACCAGGATGGCGCGGCGCTTCTCGTGATAATAGGCCTCCTGGGTGCGCAGCATGGCCGTTTGTGCGTCTTTCAGCCGGGCCTCGTACTCGTCCCTACTGGCAAAGCGCTGGTTCTCGTTGAGCCGCGAGAGTCGGATCTTCTTGCCCTCCAGCATCCCGGGCTTGCCATTCTTTCCATGGGCCATGGTTTTTCTCCTTGCCGCGGCGGCGTTAACCTTTCCTTTGCCCGTAACATGGTGTTGTGGCCGAAGCTAGGCGGGGCGCCCGGCCGTAACAACTATGGCCCAGGCCCCTCC
>CAZNZI010000099.1:0-3579 GCA_964577475.1 uncultured Rhodospirillaceae bacterium | reverse complement strand
CTATATCAATCAGATTTTCGTCGATACCGAGCCGCCGATGCTGGCCGGCCGCGAGATCTGGGGCTTCCCCAAGAAGCTGGCCGAGATCGGCTTCACGCGCGAGAAGGACATGATCTGCGGCACGCTGGAGCGACCCTCGGGCGTGCGGCTGGCGACGATGATCGTGCGGCCCGAACAGCCGATCGGTACCAATCTGCCGTCGAGCGGTCCGACCACGGGGCTACGCATCATTCCCTCCGCCGACGCGGACGCGAAGCGCCCGGCCTGTGCCGAACTGATCGGCGCCCACACCCAGCACACAATCAAGGAAGCCTGGGAAGGCACAGGATCGATCTCGTTTCCCGAATATTCGGCGCTCGATCCGGTGAATCGGTTCCCGGTAAAACGTGTGCTGAAGGCCACCTATATGGAATACGACATCATGCTGCCGGCGGGGAAGCTGATCGCGCGGCTGTGAGGCGAGGGAGAGCAGGTGGTGCAAACGCGGCGTCAGGTGCGGCGGCTGGAATTCGAAGGCGCGGTCAATTTCCGCGACATGGGTGGCTATCCCGCGGGGCCAGGGCGGCGCACGCGCTGGCATACGCTTTACCGCGCCGACAGTCTCGCCGATCTGACCCAGGTCGATCTCGATCAACTGAATGCGATCGGCCTGCGTACCCTGATCGACTTCCGCCTGCCCGAGGAACGGCGCGCGAAACCAGACCGTCTGCCACACGGCCATACGATCGCGATCATCGAGCCGGGGTTCGTGCCGGCCGGTACGCTCGAAATGCTGAGTCTGGTCCGCGCCGGATCGATCGGCACGGCAGAATTGGAGAAGCTTGTTACCGCACAGTACCGCCTCTTCGGCATCGACCATTTGGCCGAGTATCGCCAGGTGATGGAAGTGGCGACGCGCGCCGACGGCTATCCGTTGCTGCTCCACTGCACCAGCGGTAAGGATCGCACCGGCTTCGGCATCGCCATCCTGATGCTGGCCGCCGGCGTGCCGATGAGCACCGTGCTGGAAGACTACGACCTCACCAACCAATACCGCCGCCCAGTGCCGCAGCTCTTGAGTTCAAAGACACCCGAGGCGGTGATCAAACTGCTGCTCTCGGCGCAGACGAAATATCTCGAAGCGGCGCTCGACGAGATGCAGAAGGCCTTCGGTTCCTTCGACGCCTATCTCGCCAAGGGCCTCGGCGTCGATGATGCGGCGCGGGCGCGGCTGGTCGATCTGCTGACGGAAGCTGTTTAATCGTCATTGCGAGAAGCGCAGCGACGAAGCAATCCAGGTTTTCTTACGGCCCTGGATTGCTTCGCTTCGCTCGCAATGACGCTCTGAACAATCAGGCCTTCACGTCCTTCAGTGTCCGGTCGAGATAGTGTTTGAAACTGTTGGCGGTGAGATCCATCTGCATCGGCGTGATCGAGACCGCGTTCTCGGCGATCGCATGCAGATCGGTGCCCGGTTCCAGCTCCGCCGTCTGATAGGCGAGCTTGATCCAGTAATAGGGGAAGTCGCGCTCATCGACGCGCCGCACCGGCTTGAACGAACCCGGCAGGCGGCGGCCCTGGGTGGTGACGCGCAGGCCTGACACTTTGTCGGGCGTGGCATCGGGGAAATTGACACTGACGAAACTGCCCGGCTCCCAATCGCAGGCGAGCAGCTTCTCCAGTACAGGGCGCGCGTACTGTTTCGCCGTTTCCCAATAGACCGTCTTGCCGATGGTGAAGACCTGGGAGAGCGCGATCGAGCGCACGCCCAAAAGCGCGCCTTCCATCGCCGCCGCCGCGGTGCCGGAATAGGTGATGTCCTCGGCCAGGTTGGCGCCGCGGTTGATGCCCGACAACAGCACCGTCGGCTTCTTGTCGCCCATCAACTCATAGATGGCGAGCAGCGCGCAATCGGTCGGCGTGCCCTTGATGGCGAAATGCCGGTCGTCGATCTTGCGGACGCGGATCGGGATCGTCATCGAAATCGAGTGCGAGAAACCTGACTTCTCCTCGTCCGGTGCGACCACCCAGACATCGTCGGTGAAGCCGCGTACGATCTCCTCCAACAGTTTCAGCCCTTGCGCCTCGATGCCGTCGTCATTGACCAGCAGCACGCGATGCTTGCTGAGATCGGCCGGTGGAGAGAGTTCGGACATATCGCCCCCGATTGTTTTGTTTCCCGCTTTGTAATTCCTATACTACAATTCTGTATGACAAGATCGACAAGATAAAACCGGGAGGGGCCTGTGCGCGACACGTATATCGTCGGCGTCGGCATGACGCCCTTCGGGCGATTCCCCGAGACCAGCCTCGCCGTCCTCGCATCGCGCGCGGCGGCCGAAACATTGAGCGATGCCGGCCTCGCCGCGTCGCAGGTCCAGGCGATCACATTCGCGAACGCGACCCAGGGCGTGCTCGAAGGCCAGCACGGGATTCGCGGTCAGGCGGCGCTCGACGGCCAAGGCTTCGGCAATGCGCCCGTGTTCAACGTGGAGAACGCCTGCGCCTCGGCTTCGACCGCGCTCAATCTCGCCCATGTCTATGTCGGCTCCGAGACCTATGACTGCGTGCTGGCGATGGGTGCCGAGAAAATGGTGATGCCCGATCCGGCCAAGAGCATGGCCGCCTTCGAAGGCAGTTGGGACATCCATCACCGCGACCGCACGATCGCCGAACTGACCGCGATGGGGAAGCGCATGACGCCGCCTGCGGCCAGCAGCAATGAGCCACATAGCGTGTTCATGGATGTCTACGCGGCCTTCTGCCGCCATCACATGGCATTGTTCGGCACGACGCAGCGGCAGATGGCCGAGGTGTGTTCGAAGAACCACGGCCACTCGGTCCACAACCCGCGCTCGCAGTATCGGAAGCCGTTCTCGGTCGACGAGGTTCTGGCCGCGCGCAGTGTCGCCTGGCCGCTGACGCTCCCGATGTGTTCGCCGATCAGCGACGGTGCCGCGGCGGCGTTGGTCTGTTCGAAGGCAATGGTGGACAAGCTCGGCCTGGGCGCGCGGGCGATCCGCATCCGCGCTTCGGTGATCATGTCGGGCGAACACCGCGATCCCGACCAACTCGATCAGCACGTGGCGCGCAAGGCCTCGCGCCGCGCGTATGAGGTTGCCGGTCTCGGACCGGACGACATCGATGTGGTCGAATGCCATGACGCGACGGCCTTCGGTGAAATCCTGCAAAGCGAGATGCTGGGCTTCTTTCCCTTCGGCGACGGCGGCCCGGCGGCCGAGCGCGGCGATACGCGGCTGGGCGGGAAGATTCCCTTCAACCCCTCAGGCGGTCTCGAGTCGAAGGGCCATCCAATCGGCGCCACTGGGCTCGGCCAGGTCTTCGAACTGGTGACGCAGTTGCGCGGCGAAGCCGCAGCGCGGCAGGTCGCTGGTGCGCGGATTGCCATGGTCGAAAACGGCGGCGGGCTGCGTGGCGTCGAGGAAGCGGCCGTGGCGATGACGATCCTCGAAAAAGCCTGACCGATGCTGGCGCACCTTCTTTTCAATGCCGCGCGCAGTTTTCCCGAACGCCCTGCCGTCTCGATCGGTGACCGGCCGCTCTACGACTACGCGGCCTATGGCGCGCTGGCGGCGCGGC
>CAZNZI010000098.1:0-6443 GCA_964577475.1 uncultured Rhodospirillaceae bacterium | reverse complement strand
CCAGCCCCGCCTCGAGCGTCGAAGCGGCGATCGCGATCCAGCGCGCCTGCGCCGCCAACAATTCGCGTTTCCCCGACCAGGAATTGCATCTGCGCATCGGAATCAACGCCGGCGAACCGATCCAGGAAGAAGAGGATCTGTTCGGCGCGACCGTGCAGTTGGCCGCGCGCGTCTGCGCGGCGGCCGGCACCGACCAGATTTTCTGCACCAATGTGGTGCGCGAACTGTCGGGCGGCAAAGCGAGCTTCAAGTCCCGCGGCCCGACAGCGATGAAAGGCTTCAGCGAGAAGATGACCCTCTACGAAGTGGTCTGGAGCTAGGCCGCCATCTGTCTTTCCCGTTAAGCCTGCATCCGTCCCGCCCGCAGGCTTTCTTCGTCGATAGGAAATTTACGCATGCGTTTTCTGGCTCTTTTCGTGCTGGCCGTCCTAATCGGATTCGGGGGCGCCGCCGCGGCCGCCGACAAAACGGCCCCGGCCACCAAGGTCGACCGCTATCCGGCCGAAGCGGCCAAGAGCCTGTATGAAGGCTGCGCCAAGGCGAAGAACATCCCTGCGGACAAGGCCAAGACGATCTGCAGCTGCTATATCGCGATCATTCAAGGCACGGTGCCCTATTCCGTGTTCCAGAAAACCAATGCCGATCTCAAGGCCAAGGGGTTTGACGGTCTCGACGCCGAGGGCAAGGCGGCCTTGGAGAAGAACAACTATGCGGTCGATTATTGCCGCTTGAAGCACCAGGCGGCGAGCGTATCCGAGGAGCGCGGCACCTTCCCCGAGTCGTCCCTTCCCGCGCTCCACGCCTCCTGCATGGATTTCAAAGACGTTCCCGATGCCCAGAAGCAGAAGTTCTGCGGCTGCTACGAGACCATCGTGCGCGCCAAGATTTCCTATACGGACTGGCATCTCCTGGGCCTGGCGATTGAGACAAAGGGGCTCTACCAGCTGGACGGCGAAGAGACACGCATCTTCAACGTCGTCCGGGATGCCCGGCTGAGCTGCGGCGGTGGCATACCGGTGAAGTGACGGTTCGCCGCCACGGCTCTGCCGGGAATGAAGGATTGCCGCCGCCACGGATCAAGGCCAAGGTAGCCGGACCATCCGAGACGAAATCGGAGCCCCACTGGCTTATGACATCGGCCGGCCCATGAAAATCGCTATCGTCATCCCGGCGCGTTACCAATCGAAGCGCCTGCCCGGCAAGCCGTTGGTGGAGATCGCCGGCCGTTCGCTGCTCAACCGCGTGTGGCGGATCGCATCGGCCGTGCATGGCACCGCGGGCGTTTGGATCGCCACCGATGACGAGCGCATCGCCGCTCATGCGAAGAGCTTCGGCGCCCAGGCGGTGATGACGGCATCAGACCTCGCCACCGGCACCGACCGCGTGCGCGCAGCCGTGGCGCAGATGGCGGACCCGCCCGACGCGGCGATCAATCTGCAAGGCGACGCGGTGCTGACGCCGCCTTGGGTCGTGCAGGCCCTGGTGGATGCCTTCGCTGCCGATCCCAGCGCCGACATGGTGACGGCGGCCGTGCGCCTGACCCAGGCGCAGATCGCCGAGACGATAGCGCTTAAAGCAAAAAGCCCGTCGAGCGGCACGATGGTGACGATGGACCTCTCCGGCCGCGCGCTCTATTTCTCGAAGATGATGATCCCCTTCCGGCGCGACGGCGTCGATGCGCCGATGCATCGGCATATTGGCATCTATGGCTATCGCGCCGAAGTGCTCGAACGCCTGTCCGCACTGCCGCCCTCGCCGCTCGAAAAGGCCGAGCAGCTCGAGCAGTTGCGCGCACTCGAGAACGGCATTCCGATCAAGGTCGCTCTGGTCGACTATCGCGGCCGCACCCATGGTTCGGTCGACACCGAGGAAGACCTGCGCTTCGTCGAGACGGTGATAGCCCGCGAGGGCGAGCTGGTCCCGTGAGAGCACCCCGGCCGCCGGACCCCGCCCCGCCGCGCCGCCATCCGCTGCTGCGGCCGGCCTTCCTGATCCCGGCCGGTGTCCTGATCGCGATCATCGTCGCACTTCTGGCGGCACCCGAGTTCATCGACTGGAACCGCTATCGCGACCGCATCTCGGCCGCGATCGAACAGAAACTGGGCCGTGCCGTTTCGATCGAAGGCGCGCTGAGCCTGACTTTGCTGCCGGTGCCGCAGATGGTGGCCGAGCAGGTCCATGTGGCGAATATCGCAGGCGCGGCCGACCAAAATTTCGCCTCCGCCGATCGCCTCGAATTGCGGTTGCGTGGCCTGCCCCTGCTGGCCGGGCGCTTCGAGGTGTCGTCGTTGGTGCTGGCGCACCCGCGCATCCATATCGAACGGCTGGCCGACGGGCGCGCCAATTGGCGCTTCGTTCCAACGCCCGACATCCACGTCCATTCCAAGCCGCCCGTCGAGACACTGCGCCCCGAGGGATTCCAGCTTCTGGCCGAGGGCGACCGCGCCGGGCTGCAGCGGATCGAACTGCGCAATGCGCTGATCACCGTCCGCTTGCCGCGCGTCGGCACCATCACCGCCGAAGGTGTCGACGCCGACGCCACCGCCAATGGCGCGGACGGACCGTTTCAATTCCACCTGACCGGCCATGCCGGCGATGTGCCGATGGCGCTTCAGGGGTCGGTAGGCCGGCTCGATGCGAAAGAGACGCCGGTCGACGTCACGCTCGATGCGGGCGAGGGCGCGGCACGCATCTCCGTCGGCGGCACCATGACGGGCAGCGACGCCGCCACCGTGATGAACGGCCGGCTCACGATCAAGGCGGCGCATGCGGACCGTGTTGCCGCGCTTCTGGGCACCGCCGCACCGGACGGGCCGCTCGAACTGCGCGGGACGATCGCGGGAAGCCTGCACGACGTCGCGGTCCAGAACATCACGCTCGACATCCCGGGCGCATCGTTGAGCGGCTTCACCGCCGTCAATCTCGAGGGCGATCCGCAACTCGACCTGAAGCTTGCGGCGTCCCGCCTCGACATCGCGCCCTGGCTCAAGACGAAAGCGCCGGCTGGAACCGCTGCGGAAAAGAAAGGGACCGGGGGAACGCCAGCCGCACCATCCGCTGTCCTTTCCGCCCTGAGCGGCGTTGCCTTCAAAATACCGGCTTGGCTGCGGGCGAGCGTCGACCTCTCGGTCGAATCGATTCCCTGGCATGGCGTCCTCATTCGCGGCGCGCGGCTCAACGCCTTGATGGGGAACGGCGAGGTCACGATCAACCAGGTGGGCGCGACCCTGCCGGGCGGCAGCCAGATCAATCTGTTCGGCTTCATCGATTCGGCCAAAGGCAAGCCCAGCTTCGACGGGTCCTTCGAGACGGGGACCGACGATCTGCGCGCCCTTCTGCATTGGCTGGCCATCGATGTGGGCGATGTGCCGGAAGACCGGCTGGGCGCGGCACGGTTCACCGGCCATCTGGCCGCGGCACCCGACCGGATCAAACTCGACGGCGCCGAAATCCGGGTCGACGGCACGCGGATCACGACCGCTGTGGATTTGCGGCTGCCCTCGGCCAATGCGCCGCGGCCGGCCCTGGGTGCGTCCTTCTCCGTCGATACGCTGAACGCCGACGCCTATCGCCCGCGCGTGGCCAAGTCCGCGGCGGCGCCAGCGGCATCGGCGGCATCTGCCGCGTCATCGGGGAAACCCGCCGCGAACAGTCTGGGTGCGCTCGGGCAATGGCTCGGCAGCTTCGACGCCAATATAAAAGGCCATGTGGGCCAGCTGGTCGCCGGCGGCATCACCTTCGGCGGGCTCGATCTCGATGGCGCGCTTGCGGGCGGCATGCTGACACTGCGCTCGCTGAGTGTCGCCGATGTGGACGGCGCCAAGGCCAACCTGTCGGGCAAAGTGGCCGGGCTCGACGACGCACCGCATTTCGACGGGCTGAAGCTCGACGCCACCGCCGCGGATCCGCATGTGGCCCTCTACGCGCTCGGCATCGCGCCGCCCGAAGGCGATCTCGGCGCGCTGGTGGTTTCAGCGGAGATCGATGGCGATGCGGCAGGGGTTCTGGTGCAATCGCACAGCACCGTCGCCGGTCTCGACGCGAAAATCGACGGGCGCGTGACGGACCCGCTCGGCAAACCCGCATTCGATCTCAACGCGACCCTGAGTCATGCGAGCCTGGCGGGCGCGCTGCATCTGCTCGGCCTCGACTATCAGCACCGCGCGGGATCGCAGCCGACCTCCGCCACCTTCCATATGCTGGGCGATCCGGACCGCCTGTCGTTCGACGACGTCAAACTGGCGATGGGCGATGTCGCGGCCAGCGGCCACGCGAGCGTCGCCTTCGGCGACCGCACCCGTATCGAAGGTGCGCTGACGGCCGGCGACGTGCCGCTCGATGTTTTGCTGGGCGCGCCGGTGACCAGCGTTCCCGCCGCGCGCCCGACGCCGGCACAAACACCGAAAATCCAGTCAAGCGATCCGACTGCGCCGCAGGCGGCCCCGCGCCCGGCCGTCGCCGTGGGCAATATCCCCGACCGGTTCTCCCATGCGCCGATCGATCTGAGCTGGATGCGCGCGGTAGACGGCACGCTCGCCATCGACGCGGCCGCCTTCACCTGGGGCAATCTGAAAATCGCTTCGCCTTCGGCAGCGATCACGCTCGCCGACGGCAAGGCAAGCCTGGACAAATTCACTGCCAAATTGTGGGACGGCGATCTGACGGCGACGGCGGTGATCGACGATTCGGGCGCGCTGTCCTGCGGCGCGCAGCTGACCAAGGCCCAGCTGAAACAAGCGACGCTTGGGGTTGCCGATCTCAACCTGGCCGATGGCGTGGTTGATCTCAGCACCGACCTGACCACCACGGGCAACTCGCCGGCCGAGTTGATGGGGCGGCTGGCCGGTACCGGCAGGATCGCGGCCCGTGACGGCGTTCTGAAGGGATTCGATCTGAAGGCCGCGAGCGACCGGCTCAAATCGCCATCCGCCGCCAGTCTCGTGACGCTGGTCCAGGCCGGTGCCCGTGGCGAAACCAAGTTCTCCGCCCTGGCCGGCACGATCAAGGCCACCGGCGGCATCTTCAGCACCGACGACTTGACGCTGACCGCCGATGGCGGGACCCTGTCGGCCAAGGGCGCCGTCAATCTGCCGGCCTATGCGATGGATGCGCATGCGGACCTGCACTTGGCCGAGGCGCCGGATGCGCCGCCGCTGGTGTTGCGTCTGTCGGGGCCGCTTAACAATCCGCGGCAGGTGCTGGACATCAACCCGCTGCAGACCTGGCTTGCGCAGCGCAAGGGCAAACCGGCGCAATAGATCGCCCGCCTACTTTGGAGGCTCGCTATGGCTTCGAAAGATGACGATTGGACCGCGCAATTCAGAAACGTCTTCCCGCCCTTTTGGGGAATGAGCCCGGCCGAGACGATGCTGAGCTGGATGGACGCGCAGAAAAAATTCTTCGAAGCAGCGACCGAGGCCAGCCGGCAAGTGTGGACGATCGCGCATAAAGAAGTCGAGACCGGCAACGGCATAGTCCAGCGCCTGATGGGCGCCAAGACGCCCGAAGAGGCCGTGGCGGCGCAGCGCGACCTGGCCGAGCTGATGAGCTCGGTCTATGTCGAGCAGATGACGGCGATCGGCGAGCAGATCAGCCAGCTCGCGCAGGCAGCGCCCGCCACGAAAGACACAGACGACGCGGACGCCGATCCGCCGCCGAAAAGGAAGCGGGCGGCCAAGTAAAGCTTGCCATCTTTCTTACTCGTCATCGCGAGGTCGGACGTATACGTCCGACGCTGACGAAGCGATCCAGGCTTTTCGTACGATCCTGGATTGCTTCGCTTCGCTCGCAATGACGCTCTATCTTCTCATCAGCCAATCCGAGCGATGCGGTTGACCGCGCTGGTCACCGCGCGCAGGGCGGCGGTGGCGCTGTCCTTGTCCATGCCGACGCCGAAGATGCTGCGCTGATCCTTGGTGTGCGCCTCCACATAGGCGCAGGCGACCGCGTCGGCGCCGCTGCCGACCGCATGCTCGCGGTAATCGGCCACGGTGAAGACAATGCCGGTCGCCTTGCCGAGTGCATCGACATAAGCGTCGATCGGGCCGGTGCCATGGCCCTCGATGCGCCGCGTCTCGCCGTCGATCTTGAGCGTGGCGTCGAGGCGGCGCGTCTTGCTGCGGTCACGCCCGGTGCGGTGATCGACGAAGATCACCGGCCCCGCCTGGTTGAGATACTCGCCCATGAAGGTGTCCCAGATGCGTTTGCCGGAGAGCTCGCCGCCCTCGCGGTCGGTGACGGTCTGGATCACCTTGCTGAATTCGACCTGCAAACCGCGCGGCAATTGCAGCCCGTGATCCTGTTCGAGGATATAGGCCACACCGCCCTTGCCCGACTGGCTGTTGATGCGGATCACCGGCTCGTAGGCGCGGCCGACATCGGCAGGGTCGATCGGCAGATAAGGCACTTCCCAGATGCCGTCGTTGCGCTGGGCCTGCGCCGTC
>CAZNZI010000097.1:0-7262 GCA_964577475.1 uncultured Rhodospirillaceae bacterium | reverse complement strand
GGAGTGCGTCGACTGACTGTCGAGGAGCGCCGCGATGACGACGAAGGCACACATGATCAGCGTCACCATATCCATGTAGCTGATCACCCATTCTTCGCTCTCTTCGTTCGATTCGGTGGCCCAGCGCTTGCGGCGTGCAAGCCGTACCGGACGCGACAGAGATGGCGCGCCGCTTGCCCCTTCAACGCCAAGTAGATCGTCTTCGAGATCGAATTGGTCGGATTCAGGAACCATGGCCGCCGCCGTCTTGGTCCTGCTGCTGTTTCGACTGGGTCAACGCTTCCAAAGTCTCGGCGATCATCGATGGCGAACGTCCCAACCGTACGAGAGCAATTGCCTCGAGAAGTAAATTGGTCGCGGCCACGCGCTCGCGACTACGTTGCTCGAGTTTGATCGCCGCAGGTTTGAAAATGACGAAAGCCAACACCAAACCATAGAACGTCGACAGCATCGCCGTGGCCATGCCGGCACCGACCTTGGCCAAGTTGCCGTCGGCCAGGTGCCCGAGCATCCCCACCATGCCGACGATCGTCCCGAGCAATCCGAAGGCCGGCGCACAAGCCGCCAATGTCCGAAAGAGACGAGCGCGGACATTTTCGCTTTCGGCATCCTTCTCGATGCGCCACGAGAGGACATTCATAAGGTCGTCCAGCGGCACGCCGTCCACGACCATCTGTAGACCGACGCGCAGGAACAGGTTGGGAATGGTCTGCACATAGGTTTCCGCCTCGTGGACGTTCTTACGCAGCAGCTTCGCCGTCTGCACGATGTGATGGGCGTCGACGCCGAGCGCCTGCTTGGCCTGGAGTGATGTCAAAAGGACGCCGATCGAGCGGCGAATATCGACCGCCTCGAATGACAGCAGCGCGGCGACCGTGACCCCGCCGGCCACGATGACAAGGCCATTGACGTTAATGGCAGCGCCCGCCGCGGCGCCTTCATGGACCATGTACCAAATGAGAATTGCCGCAGCGGCAATCCCGAGGACATAAACGATGGAGGAAGCGCGGCCGCCATCTCCCCACCAATGCCGATGTTCGATCGCATGCTCGGCATGGCCCCGTCCGGCTTTGCCGGCGTGAAGCAGCGCGCGATCGGGCTTGAGGCTCATGTTCTACGGTCTCCAGAAGGCTTCTTCAGCCATCGTAATTCGACCGCAAATAGGCCAGGCACACCTTGATATTGGTCAACCGTGGCGAGTGCGAACCGATTGATGGAGCTCAGGGTGGGGAGAGCAAGTTACTTTGCGAGAGCCCCCAGCGCCTCGCGCGTCGCGCTGTAATCGGTCGTGGCGATTAACGCGACAGTAACGACGACAGCCACCAACGCGACGACGACCGCTCGCCACGTTGGAGCGATCGTCGGCGCTAGTTGAGAGTCAATCGCAGCCTTGCGGCCGGTAAACATCGCGCCGACAAGGTTCTCCCGCGTGATGATCCAATCGAAGGCGACACCGGCAAGATGGGCAACAATCAGGACGATGAGAACGTTCGACAGGACACTGTGCACGAGAGCTGCGGTTGCGGATTGAGAAGCCGTAAGAAGATGGGCGAAGGGACCCGCCGCCCGCCGCGAAGAGGCGAACAGACCTGTCCCGACCATGGCGGTGAGCACCACCAAAAGCGCCACAACCATCCAGCCGCCAAGCGGATTGTGACCCAGGAAGCGCGGCTGCTGGCGCTTTATCAATTGGCGCCCGTACTCAACCGTCTTCGAAGGCGAGTAAATGAAGTCAGCGAACCGCGCATAGCGGCTCCCGATGAAGCCCCAGAAAAAACGGAAGATCAGAAGCCCGACGATCGCAAAACCGGAGACGAAGTGGATGACCGTTGCCGTTCCACCTTCCGGATCTACGAGAAATAGATTGACGCAGACGAAGACCACGAGCGCCCAATGGAAAATGCGGGTTGCTGGATCCCAGATGAGGACTTCGTCGCGAGCAACCTTTGCCGGTCGGCTTATCGTCATCCTTCTCAATCCTCCGAACGCTCGGCCCGCGCTCTCAATTCTTGCAGGATTTGGTCATAAGTCGAAAGAACCAGCTTCGCATGCTGCGGTCCCTCTTGGCGATACACCGCTATCGTCAGAATTGCTGCGATGATCTCGGTCCGATCCTCGGACATGGCTACAGTCTCCTCTTTTGCCCCTGCAAGTCCACCCGATTCCCTGTGACTGCTCATTGATTTCCGTCAATGGAACCGGACCGGTCTCACGGTTTGACTCCGATCAAGGCTTTCCCAGCCCGATGAAGATAAGTCTCGTCCGCTATTTCAGATGAGCAGGAGAACGGTCATGGCAAAGACAATGAAGGCTGCGGTAGTTCGCAGCTTTGGCAAGCCTCTGGTGATCGAGGAAGTCCCCATTCCCGTACCAGGTCCCGGTGAAGTTCTGGTCAAAATCATTGCGACCGGCGTTTGCCACACCGATCTTCATGCCGCCGATGGCGACTGGCCGGTGAAGCCCAATCCACCTTTCATTCCGGGCCATGAGGGCGCGGGCATCGTTGCTGCTGTCGGCCCGGGAGTTACCAATCTCAAGGAGGGCGATGCGGTCGGCATCGCTTGGCTCCATGATGCCTGCGGCGGCTGCGAACATTGCATGACCGGGTGGGAAACCCTGTGCGAGTCGCAACACGATAGCGGCTACAGCGTCAATGGCAGCTTTGCCGAGTACGCGATCGGCTCGGCCGCCTATGTCGGCCGCCTCCCGGGGACCGTCAATTTCGCCGAGATCGCGCCCATCCTCTGCGCCGGCGTCACGACCTATAAGGGCATCAAGGAAACCGAAGCCAAACCGGGTGAGTGGTTGGCGATTTCCGGCATCGGTGGTCTCGGTCACGTGGCAATCCAATACGCCAAGGCGATGGGCCTCCACGTGGCGGCTCTCGACGTCACGGACGAGAAGCTTCAGCTCGCGAGAGACCTCGGTGCGGACGTCGCGATCAACGCGAAAGCCGCCAATGCCGCCGAGCAGGTTATCAGGCAGACGGGCGGCGGGGCGCATGGCGTGCTGGTGACGGCGGTTTCTCCGCCGGCCTTCGCTCAGTCACTGCAACTGGTCCGCCGTAAAGGCACCGTCAGCCTGGTCGGCCTGCCGCCGGGAGCCTTCCCGACCCCCATCTTCGATGTCGTCCTGAAGCGCATCACAATCAGAGGATCGATCGTCGGCACGCGGAGGGATCTGGCCGAAGCACTCGCGTTCGCGTCGGAGGGCAAAGTCCGCGCTCACATTCACACGGGCTCCCTCGACGATATCAATAAGGTGTTTGCCGACCTGAAGGCAGGCACCGTCGATGGTCGCATGGTGCTGACACTGTAATTCCGTTCGAACAGCGCCGGTCCATGCGACGGCGGCCCTGGAGCAATCCAGGGCCGCTTTCATTCGAATCGGATCGGAGCCAGGCCCGTGTTACTGAACGGCGGTCGAGGCCAAAAGATTGACGACGCCATGCCCCTGAAAAAGCGAAAAGCCCAACGATTTGCCGACGTCGATATCGCCTGCATGGCCACAGCGGCAGAGCACGAACGTTTTGCCGCTCTGAGAGGAGACAATCTCCCCAATGCGTTTCCTTTTGTCGGCAGTCAATTGCGTGAAGGCTTCGGTCCACATGACTTTGATGAAGTGGACGTCCGGCATCTGCTCGACGACGCGTTCCACCACGGGGAGGATGACGCCATCGAGCGCGATCCTAATGCCAGACTGATGGAGCTTGGCTGTCGCCCGCATGGCGAGAGGACGATCTTTCAAGAAATCGGCGACAGGCAGTTCGATGACGAGATTCGACCGGAAGCTGGGATTGATCCGGAAGATCAGGGAATCGAATTGCGGGGCGAGCACATTGCTGCAATGCATGTTTATACCCAATTTATGTGCGCCGATCCCTTCGCGGCCGATTTGGTCGAGAACCTTGAAGTCAAGAAAATTGGTCAGGTGTTCGAATTTCCACGGATCGTTGCGGACCGGAACGCCGATCAACTGCTCGAGATCCTCGAGTGCGATCCAACGCTCGTCGAATTCCAACTTGTACTTCCCCTTCGCGTCACAACGCAGCACCGGTTGGCCGCGCATATAGGCCGACAAGTCGATATTGCGCAACGAGTCGACAATGTGAAGGAGCGCGCCCAGCTTCTCGCCGTCATGCGAAAAAGAAAACCCATCGTGGCCAGAGAACCGCGCCGCGTTGGTGATCACACGACATTCATGGCGAAAGATTTCGCCCTCTCCGGCCAGAGCGAAATAGCGCCATTCCAGCCGGCCCCAATGTGCCGCGCCGAGTTCGCGCTGCAGGCGGTCCAAAGCCGATACGATATGCGAGAGAGCCGATTTGTCAGCCAAGAGGACCATGATACGCGGCGCCAGTTGAAAGTGGCGGTGAGGCACATCGCCCAGGTGCTCAAAGACGCTGCTTTCGAGGACGCCATAAATTACCGGATCAGTGACCGACAACACGCCTCGGAAGTCGACGATGACCGCTTGGCCTTCGAGCATTGCATGTCCTCCCCGTCCCTCGGCATGAATGAGTTCCAGCGACGTCCGAAGGACCTCCGTTCCGAGCTTCGCAGTCATTCGAATACGAAGCCTTTCTCGTTGAAGAGGCGCAAGCAAGCATCGACGACACCCGGATCGTAGCTCGTGCCCCTACCACGCTCGATTTCCGCCAGAGCAGGGTTAATCCCAAGTGCCGGCCGATAGGGACGATGAGCCATGATGGCTTCCACGACGTCGGATACCGCCAGGATCTTGGCTTCGAGAAGAATCTCTTCGCTTTTGAGGCCACGCGGATACCCGGAACCATCGAGGCGTTCGTGATGCTGCCAGACCATGTCCGCGATGGCCCAAGGGAATGCGATACCTTTAACGATGTCGTGGCCGATGTCGGCGTGGCGCTTGATGACCGCAAATTCCTCGGGACTGATCTTTCCGGGCCGGCTGAGGATTTCGGCGGGCACGGAGATCTTGCCGATATCGTGAATCGTCGCCGCCAGATGAAGACCGCGAAGAGCGAAATCGGATAGGCCCAATTCCTGGCCGATCGCCAAGGCGAGCTGAGACACGCGACTCTGATGTCCGGCCGTGTAGGGATCACGATGGCCCGCTGCTGATGCCAGCGCTTCGACTGTCTCCCGGAGCGAGCTTTCGATGCGCTGTGCATTGACCGCGCTCGCCAGGCGGTCACGGAGCGCGGACACGCCATAAGATAGTTCCGCACCGAGCTCGGTCAGCAGTTCGATCTCCTCGGTGCTGAAGGCATCAGGTTCGGTCGCATAGATTGTAAGCGCGGCGAAAGTTGCGCTGCGGTCCTTGATAGGCAGAGATATACATGAGCCGAATTGGCGCGCGTTCGCGCGCTGTACCCAGCGGACGGAATGATCAATATTCCTCAAGTTTTGGAAGACCTGAACTTCGCCCAAGCGTATTGCCCTCGAGGTCGGCCCCTGACCGGCGTCTATCGACTCGTCCCAACTGATTGCGACATCGCCGATAAACCCTTGATTGTCGCCGTACACCGACAGGGGCTTCACCGTCTTCGCCCCGTCATGTGCCGCGAGACCGATCCACGCCAATTGGTAGCCGCCGGCAGAAACGACAATCTCGCACATGGCTCCGAGCAATTGGTCTTCGTTGTCGGCCCGCATCAGGGCTGCATTCGCAGCATTCAGAGTCTGCAAGGCGCGGTTGAGACGGACCAATGTCTTCTCGGCTTTACGACGTTCGGTAATGTCCATCGCCAAGCCGACCACTGCGCGCTTCCCCCCATAAGTCGCGATGGAGCTTTGAGAAATCAAATCAACGACACTTCCGTTCTTATGGCGGACACGCGCGGTGACCTGAATAGAGCTTTGTCGGCCGGTGAGAAGATCGGTGAAGGCCTGAAGCAGAGCCGGCCTATCTTCATCCAGGACCGTATCGGTAAACGGATGGCTCAAGATCTCATCGGTCGTATAACCCATCATCGCGGCAAAGCACGGATTGATGTAGGCGACCGTTCCGTCGAGATTGACGATGTAGATTCCGGTCAGCTCTTGCTCAACCAGGCCATGGAACTGGGCCTCTTCGTCATCAAGCTGCTCTCGGATCCGCAGATATTCGGTTACGTTCCGGATATTGCAGAGAACTGCCCGAAGCCCACCAACCCTGCAGGGCAGGCTCGTAAACACGATTCGGGCGGCCGATCCGTCAGCACAAGGGAGAGGCATCTCCGAAATTTGCACCCCGGCTTCGGCCCTCAATTCGGCAATCGTGAGATTCCCGACCGGCGTCCCGCGGAAAGCTTCAAGTTCGCCCAGGGACATGCCGACAACGTCGGCCTGCGTCAGCCCGACAAAATCGAGAAAGACAGCGTTGGCATCGACGATCCGAGCCGTAGTTCCATCCAAAACGATGATTCCATCGCGGATGGTTTCAAAGAGTCGCCAAGCCGGCAACTGGTCCCGGCTCGTCGCGGATCTCATCGACAACGGCGCGAGATCGTCTGCAATTGTTGGAACGTCGTCCTTCATTGCCGCCCCCTCTGTGGCGCGTCTTTCCATAGAGGCGATGATGGCGGTTGCGACTTTTACGCGTGTTGATGCGAGTCAATTTCGAGCAAAAATTTTGTAAGGATTTAGAATTGAACAAGAATGAATTAAAGCATTTATTTCAATATTTTATGTAAAGTTGAATTGTAAATTCTGTATTCTTCGCACATTTCAAAATATGTCAACCGGCCCAATGGCTGGCGATACGGACATTTCACATCATGCGAGCACCGTGAGCTGGGGTATCGGCCGCCACCCGACGCGGCAGAGGCCACCGCCAACCAGGCGGCGCAGGATGCCTTGGCTGCCCCGAAGACCGCTCAGGACGCTGCCACTAACGCCCGCGCGGCCAATGATAAGGCCGACCGCATGTTCCAGAAGTCTCTGCGCAAGTAGTCCCGCTAAGCACGCTAGCGGTGGTTCACCCTAGCGCGCGTCATCCCGGTCTTCAGGGTCTGCGGTTCGACGCCTTAACGCCGAACCCCCACATGGAATTGACCCTTAACGAGATCAAGAATGACGAGCACCGCGGCTCCGGCAGCCAAACAAATGGCGAGATCGTTGGCGTGCAGAGGGCCAAAATGAAACAGCGCCTCTGCCACCGGCCACGAAACCGAGAGCATCAGCAAAGCCGTGGCGACGCCGACTATCCCCCACAGCGCAAGCCCGCTATGGCGGAATGCCGACAGGAGTGACGTGCTGTTAGCGCGATTCACGAGGATCAGTCCGACGATCGTCGCGATC
>CAZNZI010000096.1:0-3381 GCA_964577475.1 uncultured Rhodospirillaceae bacterium | reverse complement strand
GGGATGCAAGAGGCGCGCGGGCACCCGTCGATACTGGACCGACGCCCGCGATAACTGAAACTGACCAGGAAACCGAAACTACCAAAGCGAACCCCTCCCCAGGCGCCGCTCCCCAGCATCTATACCAAGTTTTAACGAATGAGTCCGGGCAAACCAGTGAGGGGCGTCACATACCACGCATAATCACAGCATGTTTGCTCCCTCCCGCCGATCCGGGTTAGGGTGCCCGCCCACCATCAGTCCGGTTCTGCTAGAGCACTGCCATGTCTGACGATTCCTCGATTCCCAACGATCCCGCCCGCGCATCTTCCGCCTGGCCCTTTCAGGAGGCCCGGAACTTGCTCGATGAGCGGCTGAAGGGGAAAGCCCCGGACAAGGGCTATGTGCTGTTCGAGACCGGCTACGGCCCCTCGGGCCTGCCCCATATCGGCACTTTTGGGGAAGTCGTCAGGACCACGATGGTCCGCCGCGCGTTCGAGCTGCTGGCGCCGGGGATCAAGACGCGCCTGTTCGCCTTCTCCGACGACCGCGACGGGTTGCGCAAAGTGCCCGACAACGTCCCCAACAAGGACATGCTGGCCACGCATCTCGGCAAACCGCTGACCAGCATTCCCGATCCCTTCGGCACGCATCCGAGTTTCGGCGAACACAACAACGCGATGCTGCGCGGCTTCCTCGACTCCTTCGGATTCCAGTACGAGTTCCAAAGCTCGACCGACTGGTACATCTCGGGCCGCTTCGACAAGGGCTGCCTCGCCGTGCTCGCCAACTACGACGCGATCATGGAAGTGATGTTGCCGACCCTCGGCGAGGAACGGCAGCAGACCTACAGCCCGTTCCTGCCCGTCTCGCCGAAGAACGGCCAGGTGCTCCAGGTCCCCGTGGTCGAGCGCAACGTCGCCGCCGGCACGATCGTCTACAAGGACGAGGACGGTAGTCTGGTCGAGACGGAAGTCACCGGCGGCAAGGTCAAGCTGCAGTGGAAGGCCGACTGGGCGATGCGCTGGTATGTGCTGGGTGTCGACTACGAGATGTCGGGCAAGGACCTGATCTCGAGCTACGACCTCGCCAGTAAGATCTGCCGCATCCTGGGCGGCGAGCCGCCGCTCAATCTCACCTATGAACTTTTCCTCGACGACAAGGGGCAGAAGATCTCGAAGTCGAAGGGCAACGGGTTGTCGGTCGAGGACTGGCTGAAATACGCGCCGCCGGAAAGCCTGGCGCTGTTCATGTTCCACAAGCCCCGCGCGGCCAAGCGTCTCTTCTTCGACGTGATCCCGCGCGCGGTCGACGACTATCTCACCTTCCTCGAGAAGTTTCCCGGCGAAGACGCCAAACGCCAGCTCGACAATCCCGTCTGGCACATCCACGACGGAAAGCCGCCGGCGCCGCTGGAAGGCGTCACGTTCAACCTGCTGCTCAACCTTGCCTCGGTTTGTCACGCCGAAGACTCGGCGGTGCTGTGGCATTTCATCCGCCGCTATCGCCCGGGCGTCACCGCCGACACGGACTCGATGCTGGGCAAGCTGGTCGACTACACGGTCGTCTACTACCGCGACTTCGTGAAGCCGACCAAGAAGTATCGTCTGCCGACCGACGCCGAGAAGCCCGCGCTCGACGATCTCGCGGCGGCACTCGCGGCGCTTGCCAAAGGTGCGGAGGCCGAAGCCATCCAGACGGTTGTCTACGAGGTCGGCAAGAAGCACGCTGGCGTCTTCCCCGAACTGAAGGCGTGGTTCGCCGCGCTCTACAACATCCTGCTCGGCCAGGAGCAGGGGCCGCGCATGGGGTCGTTCATCGCCCTCTACGGCGTCGACGAGACGCTCGCGCTCCTGAAGCGCGCGCTGGCGGGCGAAGACCTGTCGAAGTGACGCGAAAACGGCCGGCCTTGTTCGGGGCCGGCCGCTCTTCGAACCTCCGAAGACGGGCGCAGTTAGTCCAGGCTGTTGTTGTCCAGTCCGCCACGGCCCGTCTGCGGACCGAGATCGACATCACCGGCCGTGGGTACGACAGCGGCAGGTTCCTGTTCCCAACTCTGACCGACATAGACCGCGACCTGCTGCGCTTGGCTGAGCATGACCGTCATGGTCATGTCCGCGGGATTGGCCGGACGCAGCGAGGGCGGACGATAGGGCTGCGGTGACTGGACCCAGCCGCCTTGGCCTTGAGCTGTCTCTTGCGCATTGGCCGTGGTGGCCACGAAGGCGAGAGCCAAGCTGCCGACGACGACATATCCAAGCTTGTTCATAAGACGCTCCGTTGGATTTGCGCCAGCCTGCCCCACAGCCGATCCATGGGGTGCCGGCGCACCGTACCCGCCTTCTGAATTAATCCGTTCGAGCGATCCGACAAACCGCTATGGCCGACGGATGCCCACGCAAATTCCGGTCGGGCCGTTCGTGCGGCTCGGATAAAGCGCCGACGGAATGAGAGGATTGGAAATTTTTTTTAGCAATCGGCGGTGCGCAAATCACGCCGCGCGCAGCCTCGATGGCGACGAGGCGACCGCGTTCTCGAAGCGCATGTCGGACACGAAAGCGGCCGGCCTGTCGTCGGGGCCGGCCGCTCTTCGTTACGGCGCTGAAAGACCGTTAGCCGGGGAACGGCACGTTGTTCTCCAAGCCACCGCGTCCGGTTTGGGGCCCGTGATCGACGTCGCTCGGGCTGTACACCGGAACCGCGGGTGCGGTCTGGTAGGCTTGGCCGTTATAGACCATCACCTGCGGCGGTTCGGTTGTGGTGCCCACATACGAGCCGTCGGGGGATTGGACCACGCCACCTTGTCCTTGAGGGGTGCCCGGCTCGCCCCAATAATATTGGTCGGCGCGGGCCGCGGTCGAGGCGGCCACCGTGGCGAGGGCCAGGCCACCGGCCATGAGCAGGGGAAGTTTATTCATCGCGCTCTCCATATCTGTTACCCCTAGAGGCGGCGGACGATCCGCCGGCTCTTCGGGGCGTCCCGACTCAGGTAGGTTTTTCGCGCGTGCAGATAACCGCTATAGTCGGTGACCGGCTATGCATATACGCATCGCGTTTCTTTTGTGACTGCGACAGTGTGGAACGGCCCTGTGGAATGGGATGATCTGAAGACGTTTCTGGCCATCAGCCGCGAGGGCACTTTGTCCGCCGCGGCGCGCAGCCTGGGCGTGACGCAGACCACCGTGGGCCGCCGGCTCGACGCGCTGCACAAGCGCGCCGGTGTGCGGCTTTTGCAAAAGACTCCGTCCGGCTACATCCTGACGCCGGCCGGCGAACACATTCTCGCCAATGTGCAGACGATGGAGGCCGAGGCGCTCGCCATCGAACTCGCGGTGACCGGCGACGATGTGCGCCTCGGCGGTGTCGTGCGGGTGACCATGGTGTCGCTGATCGCGACCAGAG
>CAZNZI010000095.1:0-2305 GCA_964577475.1 uncultured Rhodospirillaceae bacterium | reverse complement strand
CTACGAGGACGAAGGGCGCCTGCGCGGCGCCAGCACCATCACCATGCAGGTGGCACGCAATCTGTTCCTCTGGCCGGGCGGCGGCTTCATCCGCAAGGGAGTTGAGGCACCACTGGCGCTGACCATCGATGCGCTGTGGCCCAAGCAACGGATCATCGAGGTCTATCTCAATATCGTCGAATGGGGTGACGGCATCTATGGCGCGGAAGCGGCCTCGCGCACCTTCTTCCACGCTCCTGCCTCGCGGCTCACGCGCCGCGATGATGGGTTGTTGGCTGCCGTACTCCCCAATCCGCGCCGCTGGTCGCCCGCTCATCCCACGGCCTACATATCCCGCCGCGCGGGCGTGATCGCCGGACGCATCGACAAGCTGGGCGGCTATCTCGACTGCCTGAAATAGGCGCCACAGAAAGACCACACTCCGTCGCCACAAGGGGAGCACCGCAACGACGCAGATGACGGTGACCGGGATGGTGTCTTTCAGGCCTCTCATCCTGCTCGCCGGTCTTGGTCTGGCATCCTGCGCGCACGACCCTTCCTCTCCCGACGCACCCATCCTTCCGCCGCCGCAGTGGTTGGCATTGGATGATGGCGTGGATCGCCGTCCGGTGGAAAAATCCGACCCGCTTCAACTCCTCTGGGCGGTGGGCGACCGGGTGTTCTTCGCACCCAATTCGGATGTGATCGATGCGGCGGCCGCGCGGCGCCTCACGGGCGTTGTGCTGTGGTTCAACCAATTCTGCGCCGGCGGGACGGTCCTGGTCGAAGGGCATACCGACGACGCGGGAGACGAGCAGCACAACATGGCGTTGAGCCGCAGCCGGGCACTGACCGTCGCCCGGTTCCTCCTCATGCGCGGTACCGACGTCACGCAGATCGATGCGAAGGGATTTGGAGCGACACAGCCGGCGGTCATCGCGCCGTGGAAAAAGGACGACCTCAGCTACAAATTCAGGAAGGAAACCGCGCGGGCCGAAAATCGCCGGGCCGTGGTCAGACCGAAGCATTGCCCGGGGCGGTGAGGCTCGCCGCGCTGTCGCGCGACGAGCCCATTCCGCTTACGCCGCCTTCCGGCCCCAGATACGCGCCGAGGCGATGTCGGCGCCTTTGCGCAGGTTCTCGAGCTTGGCCCACACTACGTCTTCGGTGACCCACTCATAGCCGACGAAGGTGCCGAAGCCGCAATCGGGGCTGACCCAAACCCGCTCGCGGTCGCCCACCGCATCGACGACACGCTCGATGCGCTGCGCCACGACTTCCTGGTGATCGACGATGTTGCTCTTCGAATCGACCACGCCGGCCACCAGGATCAAATCGCCCGGCGGCGGGTTCTTTTTGACCGCTGCTGTCTCGTGCTGCTTGGCCGAGTTGCCGAATTCCAGGCCCAGCGCGCCGACATTGGCCTTGTAGAGGAAGGGCAGAACCTTCTCCATGGCGATGTCGTGCACGTGCGGGCCTTCCCAATTGCCCCAGCACACATGCAGCCGCACGCGGTCCTTCGGCACGCCTTCGAGCGCCATGTTGAGTGCGGCGACGTGCTTCTCGAGGATCGCGAGATATTCGTTCTCGGTGCTGTTGCGGTAGAGCATGGTGCGCTCCATCGCCATGTCGGGCGCATCGATCTGGAGGATGTGGCCTGCCTTCACCACGGCTGCGTATTCCTGCGCCATCTGCTTAGCCACCGCGAACAGATAGTCGTCCTGGGTCTTGTAGAAGGCGTTGTGCATCGTCGTCGAAATGATGCCGGGCGATGCCGCATTCATGTAGGTTTCGACCACCTTGCCCTTCACCGCGGCGCCGAGCCTCGTCAGACGTTCGGTCTCGTCGGCGATGATCTTCTGGCCTTCGTACTTCACCTCGGCAATGGCCTGCGGCGCGTTGCTGACCTTGCCCATCTTCTCGGGCAGGCGCTGGGCGAAGCGTGCGGCATATTGCGGGAACTTCACCCAGTCCGCGCCCTGGTGGCGGTTCGATGCGCCGCCATAGCCGCTCATCCGCTGCGCCACATAGGTCTGGAAGCCGATGCGGCCCTGCTCGCCGTCGTTCACACTGTCGATGCCGACCTCGGCCTGCTTCGCCAGCACATGGGCAACGCGCTTGTCGATCTCGGTCTTGAGCTTCACCGCATCGACCGGCTGTCCCAGTTCCTGATCGATCAACATGCTGCCCAGCGGTTCGGCGCGCGGCAGCGATCCGGCATGAGTCGTGAGAATGCGGTCAACGCTCTTCTGCATCGGTTCTCTCCCTGGGTGATCCGGTGACCATTCGGCCTACCGGGCATCCGCAGATGTCGCTTATCAGACGA
>CAZNZI010000094.1:0-3123 GCA_964577475.1 uncultured Rhodospirillaceae bacterium | reverse complement strand
ACACGACGGCGCCGTGCTGCCGTTCCTGTTCCGAGGATCGCGACTTCGCGGGCGCTTCGCTTCGGCCGGTCATCAGGCGGAGCAGGTTCTTTTCGGTAATATCGCCTTTCTCGAGAATGCCCACGTCGCGGCCGTCGCGGAGCACGGTAACCCGGTCGCTGATGCGAATCAGTTCGGCGATACGGTGCGTGACGATGATGATGGCCGAGCCCTGATCGCGCAGCTCGCGCATCTTCGCGAACAGCCGTTCCGTGGAATCGAGGTCCAGCGCCGCCGAGGATTCATCGAGGATCAGGACCTTCGGTTTGCGCAGCAATGCCCGCCCGATCGTGATCCACTGCTTGATGCTGAGCGGCAGCGTACCGACCAGCACTTCGGGATCGATCTCGAGGCCCGTGAGATCGGTCATCAACGATCGCGCGGCCTTGACCTTCGCGCTCGTCGAAAATGCCTTGGACCACAGCCGGTCGGCACCCATGAAAAGATTGTCGACGAGAGAACACTCGTCGGCGACCAGCACTTCCTGGAAAACCGTCGCGATTCCGAGCGCGCGCGCCTCATGGGGCGTGCTCGGCGTGTGCCCCAGGACGGAGACTTGACCGGAATCGACCGGCAACACGCCCGAGATCACCTTGGCCAAGGTGCTCTTGCCCGATCCATTGCCGCCGAAAATCGCGTGAATCTCGCCCAGCGAGGCGCTGAACGAACACCCGTCGAGCGCTCTCGTGACGTCGAATCGCTTGCTGACACCGACAATCGAAACGCCGCGGGTGCCGAAAGTCGGACCCGCCGAAGCGTGCTCATGGGTGTCCGCCCGCGCACTGCTACCGTTGGCCATTACCCACTCACCGCGCTGAAAGCGCCCCTGCGACAGAAGGCGATTTCGCGCAGGCCAGGACGAAAACCATCGTTGCCAAGCGACAAAACCGCACGATCAAGTGTCGTGCGGGCGCGCCGAGCCAGTTCGCTTAATCCGGACTCCGAGACCGCCTGGTCCATCCCCTCCCCATTCGCACCGTTCTTCTTTTTGGGACTCGCGGCGAAGCGGCCGCTGGTCCATCGCTGGAGTGGCGAGGTTTTCCTCGCACTCGGATCAAGTCCGCCGGACCGGCCTCGATGGCCGATCCGGCTTTCGCACTTGTGCTTACGGCTTGAACTTTTCGGGATCAGCCGGGCGCAGGAAGAATTTGTCGAGGTAGGCTTTGCTGGCCCAACGATCCTCGCCGACATTGATCCACTTGTCGGACTCCTCACTGCAGTTTTCCGGCAGCAGCTTGGCGACGTCGTCGTAGGTCAGCGTGGTGGGCGAAGCCAGGATCGATTCGACCTTCGGCCCTTGGCCTTCCATCGTCCGCATCATGATGTTCCACGCCAGTTCGATCTCGTCGCCGGGCGGCCATCCCTGGAACGCCGCGGAGACGAATTTCGGATGGTGGCGCCAATAGCAGAGCGCACCTTCCTCACCACCGATCGCGACCGGCACCATCTTGCGGCCCGACTGCTGCAAAGCGCGCAGCACGCCGAGTTCCGCCGCTGACTGGACGACGACGCCGTCGAGATCGCCCGGATGATTGGCGAGCCACTTCTGCACTTCCGTCTGCGCGACCTGGTCGGTCCACATGCCGGCCACGTCGCCGACGATCTTGACGTCGGGGCTGGAGGCAAGACCGATCTTGATGCCGCGGTCGAGCGAGTCCGAGGTGCTCGTGCCGGGAATGCCCTCGACGTCGAGAACGTTGCCCTTCTTGCCGATCTCATTGACCAGCCACTTGCCCATGACCTCGCCTGTCACTTGGAAGTTGGTGGACGAGTTGACCGAATAGGGCGAGGTCACATAGCCGACCGCGGAAAAGGTCGGCACGCCCTTGTCGTAGGCATATTTGACCGTGGCGTTGAGCGCCGTCGGATTGGAGCAGCAGATGATCAATGCATCGACGCCCTGATCCACCAGCTGGCGCATCTGCTGAATCTGCGTGGCGTCCTTGAGGTTCGACTGCGTGACGATCAGCTCTTTGATCAAACCGAGCTTCTGCCATTTCGGAACGACGACCTTCAGCAGGTAGTCCATCGAGTTGGCGCGCCAGGTGTTGCCCGCGTAGGAGCTGGCATAGCCGATGGTCCACGGCGGACCTTTCTTGGGCTTCCAGTTGCGATAGGCGCTTGGGCCGATCGGCTGCTGGGGATCGATGGCCCCCTTCGTGTAGAGGTTCTTTTGGATATCGGCCGGAAGTTCATCGACTCCCTCGGCAACGGCGGCGCCGGAAAATCCGACCAGCGCTCCCCACAGAGCGAGCATAGCTGTGAAGCGTTTCATCCCCTGTCTCCTATTCTGCAAATTTTATTTGTTTGCTAACCCTCCGCCCCGACTGAGAAGCGAGAACAGTCGTCCTCCGCAAGCGCTCCGCAACGTCGAGAAAAGCCAACGTTGCGAGCCCTATCGCGACGTCGGCGGAGCTTGCGGAATATCGAATTAAGTATGCAGGATATCCAAGATGCCTGCTATTCGAATTTCCCAAATGGCGCCTTAAGCATCGTTGAATACGGCCTCCCCAATTCAGGTGATCGCGCTCCGCACGGCGCTCGCGGCACGAAGTTTTTTTGGCAGCCTCACACGCCCATAACCGGATAAGCGCTATCCCAGGAAATGCGCGACAGGAGCCGGGTTGTTCAGACCCCAGATGTGCTTGAATACGCCACGCATCTCCTCCGGGGTCGCAGCGGCGGAAAAGTCGGCAAGCCTCAAGGCCTTGTCTTCGAGTTCCGCCCGCGACAGCGTATTGCCGGGATCGCCTTTCGGCTCGTCCACCCGCCCCTCGAGCACGCGGCCATCCACGGTCTCGACCACCACCTTCCCGATCCAGCGCGCCGGATAGGCGGAATCTACCTCGGAATCGAGAGCCATTCTGACCTTCTTTGCGAAAGCAGTCGTCGGACCCTCGCGAAAACGTTTGTCGAAGTCATCGACCGTCGCGTGGCGCATGGTCGCAATCAAACCAAGTACCGTACCCATCGAGAATTTCGCCTGATGTACGGTTTGCGGATCGACGACCGGGCCGAGCACGTCGATCGCAGCCTGATGCACTTGCGCCGTCACTTGCTTGATTTGGTCTGGCTGCAACGCAT
>CAZNZI010000093.1:0-3193 GCA_964577475.1 uncultured Rhodospirillaceae bacterium | reverse complement strand
CAACGAAACCCCGCCGGATTGGGACTTCAAAGATTTCATTCCGGGCGCGCTTTCCAATGTCGGCATCTACGACATCAAGTCGCACACGCTCGGCAAGGGTTCCGACGTCTATGGCATCCCGGGCCTGCACTCCGGCTCGGTGATCTATTTCTATCGCAAGGACCTGTTCGACGCCGCCGGGCTCAAGCCAGCCACTACGTGGGATGAGTTCAAGGCCGCCGCTCAGAAACTCAACACGCCCGACGTCGCCGGCTGCTCGTTCATCGGCGCCAACGACTTCTCGCTGGCCGCGGTGGACTGGTACACGCGCTTCATCACGACCGGCGGCGTGCTGATGAGCGGCGATCCGAACGGCAAGGAATTCCGTCCGCATGTCGACTCACCCGAGGCCGTCAACGCGCTTCAGATGCTGATCGATGTGCTGCCCTACGCGCCGAAGAACGTGACGCAGTACGGCTTTGCCGAAAACGTCGATGGCTTTTCCACCGGCAAGATCGCCCAGATGATCTTCTGGTCGACCATCGCCGGCCCAATCTACAGTAAGGAAAAGTCGATGGTGGCCGACAAGACCGGCACCGGCCCCGTGCCGACCGGCGGTCCGAACCAGAAGCCGCGCGCGATTCAGGGCGGCTGGGGCGTCGGCATTCCGAAGAACGTCGATCCGGCGAAGAAGGCGGCTGCTTGGCGCGCGCTGACCTGGATCACCAACAAGAAGTCGAACAAGTACGCGATCGAGAAGTACCAGATCGACGCCAACCGCACTTCGGCGTTCTCGGATCCGGAACTGCTGAAGGAGTTCCCGTATCTGCCCGACTCGATGAACGCGATCGCGAACGCCGACATCATCCCGACCGCGCGCATCGACGAGTTCTTCCAGATGAACGACGTCATGAACGTGGAGTTCAACAAGGCGCTGATCGGCGGCCAAGACGCGAAGACCGCCTGCGCCAACGTCCAGAAGCTGTGGGAAGGCATCCTCCGCAAGGGCGGCCATCTCACCTGATCTGAATTGAGAAAGAGGACCGTCGAGAGACGGAGATTATGAGCACGAAAACCCTGGCCCATCGCTGGGGCACCGGCACGAAAGGCCCGGGAATGGCCGTATGGTTGTTCCTGGGCCCGAGCCTGTTGTACCTCGCGGCATTCGCCATCTATCCGCTGATCTACAGTCTGCGGCTTTCCTTCACCGACCTGACGGCGGCGGACAGCACCGGCCATTGGATCGGGCTGAAGAACTACGGCGACCTGATTCGCGATCCGCAATTCTGGAACGCCGCCAAGAACAGCGCGGTCATGGTGGTGGCGACGATCGCCATACAGATCGTGTTGGGCACCGCGCTCGCCATGTTCTTCAACCTGCGCCTGCGCGGTTCGGCCATCGTGCGCGGCATTCTCGTCCTGCCGATGCTGATCACACCCATCGTGGTCGGCGTGATGTGGCGCGCACTGCTGAACCCCGATTGGGGCATCGTCAACTGGGTGGTCAAAAAACTCGGCATGGACCCGCCGAATTGGCTCGGTTCTATCGAGATGGCGATGAAAACGCTGGTCATCGTCGATGTCTGGCAGTGGACGCCCTTCGTCTTCATCATCGTGTTTGCGCGCCTGCAGTCGCTGCCGCTCGACGTGTTCGAGGCCGCCGAGATCGACGGCGCCGGGCCGATCACCACATTCCGCCATATCACCTTGCCGCTCCTGATGCCGGCGATCGCCTTCGCGGCCATCTTCCGCGCGGTGGATGCCTTCCGCTCCTTCGACCTGATCTACGGGCTCTCCTATGGTGGCCCCGCGCGGTCCACCACGACGCTGAGTTTCTTCTCGTTCCAGAACGGCTTTCAGTTCCAGAACTACGGTTATGCGGCGGCCGTGGCCTATATGATGCTGCTGATCCTGATGATCGGCACGACGGTGCTGCTGCGCTATGTGCAATTGCGCCCGGGGCATGTGCGATGACGACGAACAGCGCCATCATGGGGAAACGGCTGGCCTGGCGGACGCTCGCTTACGCCCTGCTGATCCTGCTCGGCGTGATCGGCGCGGCGCCGTTCCTTTATCTGCTGGTCCTGTCGTTCAAGCGGCGCATTGAGATCCTGGCCCAGGTGCCGCCGCATCTGAACTTCGATTGGAAGGTGATCTCCTCCACCTATCACGAAGTGCTGATGAGCCAGGGCATGTTGTCCTTCGTGCAGAACTCGCTGATCGTCGTAGCGGTCGCGACCTTCTTCGCGCTGGTGATCGGGACGCCGGCGGCCTACGCTTTCTCGCGCATGCCGTTCCGCGGCAAGGAAAACCTGGCCAACACGATCCTCAGCATGCGCTTCATGCCGCCGCTGGCCGTGGCGATCCCGATCTTCCTCTCGATTAAGGCGATCGGCCTGCGCGACACCTATCCCGGGCTGATGCTGCCTTATGTCGCGTTCTCGCTGCCGCTGGTCATCTGGATCATGGTCGGCTTTTTCGATGATATCCCGCGCGAGATCGATGAAGCGGCACTGGTCGACGGCTGCGGGCATTTCAGCGTATTGTGGCGCGTCATGCTGCCACTGGTGCGGCCCGGGCTGGTGACGGCGGCCATGTTCAGCGCGATCTTCATCTGGAATGAATTCCTGGTCGCGCTTTACGTGATCGACTCGCGGTCGCTGCAGACCATTTCTCTGGGCGCGGCAACCTTGGTCAGTGCGCAGCGGCCGATCGACTGGAACATCGCGGCTACGGTGGGCGTGGTTACGGTGATTCCGATTCTGATCTTCTCGATGCTGGTGCAACGTTACATCGTGCGCGGCTTGACCGCGGGAGCCGTGAAATGAGCAAACTGAGCGCGCAGACGCCTGAGTTGATTGCCTCGGGTCTCGGCTGGCCCGAAGGCCCCTCGATGCTGGCCGATGGCAGCGTCGTCTTCGTCGAAAGTTATGGCAGCCAGATCACGGTGGTCGGCAAGGACAAGAAGCCGCGCCGCTACGCCTATACCGCCGGTGCGCCGAACTCTTGCGTGGTGGGCGCGGGCGGGGACATCTATCTCTGCCAGAATGGCGGCACGGTCGGCCCCTGGCGCGCGGCCGAGATGGTGGCGCCGTCGATCCAGAAGGTGCGCGAGGGCGGCAAGGCGGAAATCCTCTGCACCGAAGTCGAAGGCATCAAGCTCAACGGCCCGAACGATCTGGTGTTCGCCGCCGATGGCCGCCTCGTCTTCACT
>CAZNZI010000092.1:0-2928 GCA_964577475.1 uncultured Rhodospirillaceae bacterium | reverse complement strand
CACAATGCACAGGGCAAGGCGACCATTCTGTTCAACGACTTCGCACCCAACGCGACCGAACTCAAGGGCTGGAAGGGCCTCGGCGTGACAGAGGTCTGGGTGACCGACGAAAGCCCGGCCGACAATCACGGCGACAATGATCGTTCGCTGCGGCCGATGCGCCACGATCCGGCGCCGCACGGTACGATCTTCCGGGTGGTCGAGATCCCACCCGAAAGCGAAGACACCAAGATCGATTCCAAAGCCGCCTTTAACGAGCTCGGCAGCACCAACAAGCCGAGTGCCGCCGATTCGGCCAAGCATCCCACCATGCACAAGACCGATTCGATCGACTATCTGGTCGTCATCGCGGGCGAGATGTGGATGGTGATGGAAGAGGGTGAGGTTCTGCTGCGGCAAGGCGACTGCATCGTCCAGCGCGGTACCAACCATGCCTGGGTCAACCGCAGCGGCAAGCCATGCCTGCTCGCCGCGATCCTGGTCGACGCCAAGCCGGCGCCCTGAGGATAGGAAAGCGATGGCGCGATGAACATCGCACGGTGGGTCTTGAAGAACGGCCGCAGTTTCGCCGACCGGCCCGCCATTTCGGTGGGAGACCGTACCGTGCTGACCTATGGCCAATGGGCCGCGCGTTCCGGCGTGCTGGCGGCCAATCTGCGGACATTGTGCGGGCCGGGCGACCGCGTCGCCATCGCGATGAAGAACGCATCTGCCTATCTCGAAGCGATGTTCGCCATCTGGCATGCGGGCCTTGTCGCCGTGCCGATGAACGCCAAGCTCCATTCCGAAGAATTCCGCTATATCATCGAGAACGCGGGTGCCGTGTTGACCCTCGCCAGTCCCGATCTGGCCGACGCTGTCGCGCCCCATGGCCGGACCATCGTGACCGGCACGCCCGAATGGGAACACCTGTTCACGGGCGAGGGCATGGCGATGGCCGCGCGCGAGCCGGGCGATCTCGCCTGGCTGTTCTATACCAGCGGAACGACGGGACGGCCCAAGGGCGCGATGCTGACCCACCGCAACCTGCTGATGGCGGTGCTCAGCTACAACGCCGATGTCGACAATGTCGGCCCCGACGATGCGATCCTGCACGCGGCACCCATCTCGCACGGTTCGGGCATCAACGCGCTCGGCTATGTGGCGCAGGGCGCCAACAATATCATTCCCGAAAGCGCGTCCTTCGATCCGGCGGAGATTTCGGGACTGATGGGCCGGTGGCGCAATGTCAGCTTTTTCGCCGCGCCGACCATGGTCTCGCGCCTGGTCAATCATCCGGTCTTCGCCGGCTCGGACAATCCAGGCCTCAAGACGATCAATTACGGCGGCGGTCCGATGCATGTGGAGGACCTGATCCGTGCGCTCGATCTGATGGGCCCGCGCCTGTCGCAGCTTTACGGCCAGGGCGAGGCGCCGATGACGATCACGGCGCTGCCGAAATGGATTCATGCCGACCGCACCCGCCCGCGCTGGCGCGAGATCATGGGATCGGTCGGCACGCCGCGTACCGACGTCGAGGTCAAGGTGGTCGATGCCGAGGACCGCGATCTGCCGGCCGGCGAGATCGGCGAGATCGTCTGCCGCGGCGATGTGGTGATGGCCGGCTATTGGCAGAACCCGAAGGCGACGGCCGAGACGCTGCGCGGCGGCTGGCTGCACACCGGCGACATGGGCGCCTTCGATGAAGAGGGCTTCCTGACGCTGAAGGACCGCTCGAAAGACCTGATCATCAGCGGCGGCAGCAACATCTATCCCCGCGAGGTGGAAGAGGTGCTGCTGCGCCATCCCGGCGTGCTCGAGGCATCGGTGATCGGCCGCGCCCACCCCGAATGGGGCGAGGAGGTCATCGCCTGCGTCGTCCTGCGCGCGGGCGCGGCCACCACGGATGCGGAACTCGATGCGCTATGCCTGTCCAGCATCGCGCGGTTCAAACGGCCCAAGGCCTATGTGTTCCTCGATGCCTTGCCCAAGAACAACTACGGCAAGGTTCTCAAGACCAAGCTGCGCGAGCAGCATGCTCCATCCACCACAAAGCATTGAAGCAGGGAGGCCGCCCATGGCGAAGTGGCAATATACGAAGGGTCTGCACGATCTCGGCAACGGCTGCTGGGGCTATCTCCTGCCCGACGGCAGCTGGGGCTGGAGCAATGCCGGCCTGATCGTCGACGGCGACCAGACCTTGCTGGTCGATACGCTGTTCGACCTGCCGCTGACGCGCGAGATGCTCGACACGATGAAGAAGTCGGTGCCCGCCGCGGCCAAGATCAAGACCCTGGTCAACACCCATGTCAACGGCGACCACACCCATGGCAACCAGCTTGTCATCGGCGCCGAGATCATGGGCACCAAGACCTTGCTCGAAGACATGGAAGCGTTTCCGCCGGAGCGGTTGAAGGCGTTGTTCGACAACTGGCGGACGCTGGGCGACGGCGGCGAGTTTCTCAACAAGACCATGGGCAGCGTGTTCGATTTCAGCGGCATCGTCCACACACCGCCGACCAAGCTGTTCGAGGACAAGGTCACGCTCAAGGTCGGCAACAAGGAAGTACAACTGATCGATCTCGGGCCGGCCCATACCCGCAGTGACGTCGTTGCCTTCGTGCCGAAGGACAAGGTGCTCTTCACCGGCGACCTCCTGTTCAACGGCGGCCATCCGGCGATCTGGGCCGGTCCGGTCGCCAACTGGATCAAGGCCTGCGATGCGATGATCGCGATGGGCGCCGACACCATCGTTCCGGGCCATGGCCCGGTCACCGACAACCAGGCGCTGCGCGACCTGCGCGAATATTTCGTGTTCATCAGCAAGGAGGCCAAGCGCCATTTCGACGCCGGCAAGACGGTCGACGAGGCCGCGCGCGAAATCCTGAAACAGCCCTTCAAGGACTGGATCGACGATGAGCGCATGTTCATCAACGTCAGCGCCCTCTA
>CAZNZI010000091.1:0-2289 GCA_964577475.1 uncultured Rhodospirillaceae bacterium | reverse complement strand
ATCGCTAACCCCGTCCATGAGGAGCAGGTGGCGGCAGCGATCCAGAAACGTCTGCCCGATGTGGCGGTGACCTTGTCCCATCGCCTCAATCCGATCGTGCGCGAATACCGCCGCGCATCGGCCGCTTGCATCGACGCCTCGTTGAAGCCGCTCATGGGCCGTTATCTGCGCGATCTGGCCGTGCGGCTGAAGGATGCGGGGTTTGCCGGGCGATTGCTGATGGTGACCAGCCAGGGCGGCGTGATCGATGCGCAGGCCGCCGCCGATGCGCCGATCCACACGCTGAACTCGGGGCCCAGCATGGCGCCGCTGGCCGGGCGGCATTTCGCACAGGCCGACGCGGCAGGTGCGGATGCGATCGTCGCCGATACGGGCGGCACCAGCTACGACGTCAGCCTGGTGCGTGATGGGCGCGTGCCCTGGACCAGCGAGACCTGGCTCGGCGCACGGTTCACGGGGCACATGACCGGATTCCCTTCGGTCGATGTGAAGAGCATCGGCGCGGGCGGCGGTTCAATTGCACGAGTCGACTCGGGTGGGTTGTTGCATGTGGGACCGGAGAGTGCGGGCGCGATGCCGGGGCCGATTTGCTATGGCGCGGGTGGGACGCGCGTCACCGTGACCGACTGTGCGCTGGTACTCGGCTATCTCGACGAGACGCGGTTCCTGGGCGGCCGCATGGCGCTCAACGGCGATGCCGCGCGTGAGGCCATCGAGGCACAGATCGCCAAACCGCTCGGCGTCAGTATCGAAGAGGCGGCCCTGGCGGTGCTCGATCTCCTGACTCAGAACATGGTGGCTGCCATTGAGGAGATCACGGTCAAGCAGGGAATCGATCCGGCCCGCGCCGTGCTGATCGCGGGCGGCGGGGCGGCGGGGTTCAACAGCGGCGCCATCGCGCGGCGGCTGGGCTGCAAAGGCACGCTTCTGCCACAGACGGGCGCGGCCCTCTCGGCGGCGGGTGCGATGCTTTCCGACCTGATCTTCACCGATTCGCGGGTGAAGTATTTGCGGAGCGATTCGCCCGACCCGGCTGCAGTTTCCGCGACCCTCAGTGAACTCGCAGCTAGCGCCAAGAGTTTCGCCGCGCAATCGAAAGGGACATCGACCGTTGAATATTGGGTCGAGGCGCGCTATCCGCAGCAGACCTGGGAGATCGAGGTGCCGATCCCAAGCATGGGCTTTGACGCCAAGATCGATCTGCTCAAACTGGTCGAGAACTTCCACGCCGCCCACAAGGCGCTCTACGCCGTCTCCGACCCCACATCGCCGATCGAGATCATCACCTGGCGCATGCGGACCAGCATCCGCCTGCGTGACGAGCCCGATACACGCCTGGATCGCGGTGCGGGCGAGGGGGCAGCGAGGCGGCGCATCTATGTGCGCGGCGGCGGCTGGACCGAAGCGCCGCTGCACCGTTTCGCCACTGTGTCCGACGCGAAGCCGGTCGCGGGACCGGCGATCATCGAGACGCCTTTCACCACCATCGTCGTGCCGCCCGATATGGCCGCGCGGCGGCTGCCTTCGGGCAGTATCGAGCTTCGTCAGGAGGCACGTTGATGCCCGATTCGCTCGATCATCGTCTCGCGGGCCGGCCCGACGGCGTGGCCATGGCGATCATGGCCAACCGGCTAGAAAGCATTGCCCGCAAGATGGCCTATACGCTGCATCGCACCGGCCGCTCCGGCCTGATCAATACGGCGCGCGATCTGTCCTGTTGCATCATCACCGCCAATCATGAATTGCTGACCGAGGCGGAGAGCCTGCCGTCCCACGTTCTGGTCGGGCCCGATCTGATGTCGCGCTGGATGGTGGAATGCCATCCCGACCCTAAGCGCGGCGATGCCTATCTGCACAACTCGCCCTATCACGGCAATTCGCATGCCGCCGACCACACGATCATGGTCCCGGTGATCGACGCGAAGGGTATCCACCGCTTCACCGTCTTCGCCAAGGCGCACCAGGCCGATATCGGCAACTCCATGCCGACCAGCTATACGGGCGCGGCGCGCGACGTCTATGCCGAGGGCGCGCTGATCTTCCCGGCCGTCCAGGTTCAGCGCGACTATCGCGACATCGAAGACGTGATCCGCATGTGCAAGATGCGCATCCGGGTGCCCGAGCAGTGGTGGGGCGATTATCAGGCGCTGATGGGTGCGGCGCGGATCGGCGAGCGGGAACTGCTGGCTCTGGGCGCCGAGGTCGGCTGGGACGCGCTGGAACGCCATGCGCGCGACTGGTTCGACTATTCGGAGCAGCGGATGACCACGGCCATCGCGCGACTGCCCT
>CAZNZI010000090.1:0-2111 GCA_964577475.1 uncultured Rhodospirillaceae bacterium | reverse complement strand
CCCCCGTGGTCACGTCGATCGACTGGCCCTCGGCGAGGGACACGATCGCTTTCTTGTAATCGCTGCGCTTGCCGATGAAGCCGCGGAAGCGCTTGGTCTTGCCTTCGGTGCGCAGCGTGTTGACGGCCTTCACCTTGACGGCGAAGACCGACTCGACCGCCGCCTTGATCTCCGGCTTGGTCGCATCGAGCGGCACGCGGAAGGTGACCTGATTGTGCTGCGAGCCGAGTGTCGCCTTTTCGGTGATCACCGGGCTGCGGATGATGTCATAGGCGCGCGACTTGGTGACCGTCACGGCGCTGGCGGGAGCCTTCTCGGCACCGGCCTTCTTCTTCGGAGCCTTGCTCATTTCAGGCGCGCCTCCAGTTGGGCGACGGCGTCCTTGGTCAGGACCAGCGTGTCTCGGCGCATTATGTCATAGACATTGGCGCCGGCCGACGGCAGCACGTCGATATGCGGAATGTTGCGGGCCGCGAGCGAGAAGTTCTTGTCGAGCTCGGCGCCGCCGATGAACAGCGCGTTGGCGAGCTTCAGCTTCGCGAGCCGAGCAACCAATTCCTTGGTCTTGGGCGTCGGCACGGCGGCCATGTCGAGAACGATCAGCTGACCGTCCTTCGCCTTGGCCGAGAGCGCATGCTTAAGCGCCAGGATGCGGACCTTCTTGGGCATATCGTATTCGTGCGAGCGCACGACCGGCCCGAAGATGCGCGCACCGCCGCGGAACTGCGGGCTGCGCAGCGAGCCCTGACGGGCACGGCCGGTGCCCTTCTGGCTATAGGGCTTCTTCGTGGTGCCCTGGATTTCCGAGACGCCCTTGGTCTTGTGGTTGCCCGAGCGGCGCTTGGCGAGCTGACAATCGACGGCGCGGGCCAGAAGATCCTTGCGGACCTCGATACCGAACACCTCGTCGGCCAGATCGATCGAGCCGGCCTTGCCGGCGTCGATGGTGGTGACGTCCAATTTCATGGCGTCTTAGCCCTTCTTCTCTTCGCCGGCGCGGAGGGCTGCCGGGAACGGCAAATCCTTCGGCGCCTTGCGCTTGGCGGAGTCGCTGACCAGGACCCAACCGCCATTGGCGCCGGGAACGGCGCCTTTGATCATGATCAGGCCGCGCTCGGCGTCGGTCGAAACGACGGTCACGCTCTGGGTGGTGACGCGAACGTCGCCCATGTGACCGGCCATCTTCTTGCCCTTGAACACGCGACCGGGATCCTGACGCTGGCCGGTCGAACCATGCGAGCGGTGCGAAACCGAGACGCCATGGCTGGCTTCGAGGCCGCGGAAGTTGTGGCGTTTCATGACGCCCGCAAAGCCCTTACCGATCGTCGTGCCGACAACGTCGACGAACTGACCGGCCAGGAAATGTGCCGCCGACAATTCGGCGCCCACTTCCAGAACGGCATCGGGGGTGACGCGGAACTCGACCAGCTTGCTGGTCGGCTCGACCTTCGCCTTGGCGAAGTGACCGCGCAGCGGCTTGCCGACGTTCTTCACCTTGGCCTTGCCGGCGCCAAGCTGAACGGCGGTGTAGCCATCCTTTTCCGCGCTGCGCGTCGCGACGACGTGGCAGCCATCGACGTGCAGCACCGTGACGGGAACGTGAGACCCGTCCTCGGCGAAGACGCGGGTCATGCCCACCTTACGGGCGATGAGGCCGGTACGCATTTTTCGTTTCCTACAGCTTGATCTCGACGTCGACGCCGGCGGCCAGGTCGAGCTTCATCAGCGCGTCCACGGTCTGGGGCGTCGGGTCGACGATGTCCAGGAGCCGCTTATGGGTGCGGATCTCGAACTGTTCGCGGGACTTCTTGTCGATATGAGGCGAGCGGTTGACCGTGAACTTCTCGATCCGCGTCGGCAGCGGAATCGGCCCGCGCACCTGAGCGCCGGTGCGTTTGGCCGTGTTCACGATCTCGCGCGTGGACTGATCCAGCACGCGATGGTCGTACGCCTTGAGGCGGATGCGGATGTTCTGGCTGTCCACTTTATTTACTCGATGATAGAGGCAACGACGCCGGCGCCGACGGTACGGCCACCCTCGCGGATGGCGAACCGCAGACCCTCGTCCATGGCGATCGGGGCGATCAGCTCGACCGTCATCGTCACGTTGT
>CAZNZI010000089.1:0-8394 GCA_964577475.1 uncultured Rhodospirillaceae bacterium | reverse complement strand
ACAGATGCTCGACAGCCTGCGCGCCGGCCGGCCGACGACGGCCAGCCGCGAGCAGATGGAACAGGCGCGCAAATTGTCCGACGCGCTGCAAGGGATTACCAAGGATCAGCAGGATCTGCTCGACGAGACCTACCGCCGCGCGCAGGAAGGCACGACCAGGGACCAGGCCGACAAACAAGGCGCCGACCGGCAGGAGGCGCTGCGCCACCGGCTGGACGACGCGATGCAGCAGCTCGGCGATATGGGCGCCGATATTCCCGATGCGCTGGGCGAGGCCGAGCAGGCGATGCGCGAGTCGAAGCAAGCGCTGGGCGAGGGCAATCTCAACGGCGCCGTCGAGGCGCAGACCCAGGCGCTCGACAAATTGCGCCAGGGCTCGCAGCAGGCCAACAAGAACATGGCGCAGCAACTGGGCGCCGGCCTGGCCCGCGGCCAAGCGGGCAATCCGGGCGACGGCGACGATCCGCTGGGCCGCCAGATCGACCGCCAGGGTTCCAATCCGAACGACGATTCGGTGAAGATCCCGACCCAGAGCGACCTGCAGAAGGCGCGCGAGGTGTTGGATGAATTGCGCCGCCGGTCGGGCGACCCGCACCGGCCGACCGCCGAGCGCGATTATCTCGACCGGCTGCTCAAGGAACTCTACTGAGCGAAGAGGGGCCGCAGGCCCTTACTTCTTCTTCTCGGCCGCCTGGAAGGTGACCTCGAACCGCGTCGCATGCGGGTCGGGCTGCTCCAAGGTGATCTTGAAGCCCACCGTGCCCTTCGAATCGAGCTTGGCCTGCGGTGGGTCGATCACTTTTTCCTGCACCTGGTTCTGGCCGTCATAGAGGACCAGGCGCAAGGGCGGGATCGGACTTTCCTGATCGTTGCCATTGGCGATCACGCCGCGCACGACCAGAACTTCGGCGTTGTCCTGCTTGGTGCGTTCCGAGCTGACATCGCGGAAGGCCAGGCCGGCGCCCACCACCGGGTTGCGCACGTTGAGCTTGTCGTAATACTGGGCCGCCGCCGGATACTGGTTGATGATCCGGTCCTGGAGCGCGTAGCCGACCACGCCGAGCACGACGATCACGATCACCACCACCAGGGCGATCAGACCGAAGGTGCCACGACGGCGTTTGGGCTCGCCGTCGCCGCCCGCATTGGCGAACAGGTCCGGCACGGGTGCCGGAGGCTGTTCCATCATCATCTCGGCGATACGGTCGAACGGGTTGCCGCCCGGTTCCTTCAGATCGTCACCGGTTTCTTCGTCGCGCATCGCGGCGGCGAGAAGATCGTCCTCGATCGGGTCCGGGTCCTCGAAAGCGCTGACCATCACCGGTTCGGGGCGCTGGCGCGGCGGATCGGTCACCATCCGGGCTTCGGAACGCTTGCCGCGGGCTTCGGGCTGGGAGGCGATGAACGGCTGATGCCATTGGTTCTGGCAACGGGAACACCGCATGACCCGCCCCTTCATCCCGACCACCATATCGGGGACGGAATACCGGAGCGAGCAGTTCGGGCACGTCACGAGCATTGGTAACGAAACCTGCTAAGCGTCTGTGACTCCGTCCTTTATAGGCTGGCAACAGAAACAACACAAGCCCGTGCTGGTTCCCCCATAGGAATTTGCTGGCAAGTCCGAGGCGGTTTTCGGAGGGTCGGGTGCCGGGGCTGCGGTTGGGATCACAAGCTTGTGGACGCTGGGTTTGGGGCCATGCGATTCTCGCCCCGGTCGAGGAGAGAACGTGGGCGACAAGGCGGCACAGACCGAGGTCGTGCAGCTCGACAATGTCGGGTTGCGCTATGGACGCGGTCCCGAAATCCTTCAGGATATTTCGCTTTCCCTGGCCAGCGGGTCGTTCCACTTCCTTACGGGAGCGTCCGGCGCCGGGAAATCCTCCCTGCTGCGGCTGATGTATCTGGCGCACCGGCCGTCGCGCGGCCGGGTGCTGATGTTCGGCCAGGATACGGCCAAGACCCGCCGCAACCAGTTTCCTGCGCTGCGCCGCCGCATCGGTGTCGTATTCCAGGATTTCCATCTGCTCGACCATCTCTCGACCCTGGACAATGTGGCGTTGCCGTTGCGGATCGCGGGCGCGTCCGAGCGGGACGTTCAGAAATTCGTGCCCGACCTGCTCCATTGGGTTGGCCTCGCCGAGCAGATCGACGCAAGGCCGTCGACCTTGTCGGGCGGCCAGAAGCAGCGCGTGGCGATTGCCCGGGCGGTGATCGGCCGGCCCGACCTGCTGCTGGCCGACGAACCGACCGGCAGTGTCGACGACGCGATCGCGGTGCGCCTGATGCATCTGTTCGAGGAGTTGAACAAGCTGGGCACGGCGATCATTCTCGCCACCCATAACGAGGCGCTGGTGGCGAAGTTCAATCATCCGCGCCTGCAACTCGAAAACGGAAAACTGGCCCGGGCGTGATGGCGTTTTTTGGCGGCCGCTCCGATCTTCCCCTCAAGGACGATGCCACCAGCCGGTTCCTGCCTTGGCTGATCGCGCCGATGGTGTTTCTCTCGGCGGTGGCCCTGGCCGCGGCCTTCACCCTGACTTCGCTGGTGGGGAGCTGGGACCACGATGTCTCGGGCACGCTGACCATCGAAATTCCCGCCGCCAGCGGCCCGGCCAATGTGGCCGAGGCGCAGACCAAGCAATCGGTGGAAAAGGCGCTCAAGATCCTGCGCGCGACCCATGGCGTGCGCGAGGCCCAGGCCTTGTCGGCCGACAAGATGGCGACCCTGCTCGAACCCTGGCTCGGCAATCCGGATCTGCTCAAGGACTTGCCGTTACCTGCGATGATCGACGTGACGATCGATCCGCGCGACCGGCCCGACCTCACGGCGCTGACCGACAACCTGACCGCCGCCGTGCCGGGTGCGACCATCGACGACCATCGGGTCTGGCTGTCGCGCCTGATCGAGCTTGGCCGCACCATCGCCTTGACGGCGCTGGGCATCGTCGGCCTGGTCGGGCTGGTGACGGCGGCCACCGTCATCTATGCCACGCGCACCGGCATGGCGGTGCATCGCGACGTGATCGAAGTGCTGCATATGATCGGTGCGACCGACGACTACATCGCCCGCCAGTTCGCGGCGCGCGCCTTCACCCTGGCCTTCAAGGGCGGCATTGCCGGGCTGATCCTGACCCTCCCTGTGATTGCAGCCGTGATCGTCGAAACGCGGCGGATCGAGGGCGGGTTCCTCTCGGACCTCTATTTCCCGCTGATCGGCTGGGTCGCCTGTGCCGTGCTGCCGGTGGTCGCGGCATTGATTTCGATGGCCACGGCGCGCATCACCGTCCACAGCACCCTGGTGCGGCTGGTCTGACGGACATGATCGGGCGGCTCTTCCGGTTCATCCTCGCCTGGACGATCGTTGTTCTGATCGGCATCTGGCTCGGCGGCTTGGTCTGGTTCGCAGGTACGCTGCCCGATCACCTGGACGACACGAAGACGCCCACCGATGCGATCGTGGTCCTGACCGGCGGCCACGGCCGGATCGAAGAGGGCGTCCTTTTGCTGCGCGAGGGCTTGGCCAAGAAACTGTTCATCTCCGGTGTCGACGAACATCTCGACGTGCAGGACGTGCTGAAGAGCGTTCATCTGCCGCCGGCGCCCAGCGACAGCGCCATCAGCCTGGGCCACCGCGCCGACAGCACCGCCAGCAACGGAGCCGAGACCTCCGACTGGATGCATGCGCAGGATTACAAATCTATGCGCCTGGTCACCTCGGCTTATCACATGCCGCGCAGCCTGCTCGAGTTCCGCCATGCGACGCCCGATCTCAAGATCATTCCCCATCCCGTCTTCACCGATTCGGTCAAGCAGAACTGGTGGGCCTGGCCGGGCACCGCCCAGCTGATCGCCGTCGAATATGTGAAATACCTGGTCGCCGCGGCCAGTCTGAAGGCGCTCGACCCGGAGACGAAATGACCCTGCTGCGTTCGGCCGCCTATCATCTGTTTTTCGCGCTCTGGACGATCCTATGCGGCATCCTTTTCCTGCCGCTGATGATCGCGCCGCGGATCATCGTCCAGCGCGCCGCCGGTCTTTGGGTCCGTGGTGCACTCTGTCTCCAGCGTGCCGTGCTCGGTCTCAGCTACGAGATCCGTGGCCGCGAACATCTTCCCTCGGGTCCCGCCGTGATTGCGTCCAAGCACCAGTCGGCCTGGGAGACACTGGTCTTCCATTCGCTGCTGCCCGATACGGTATTCGTACTGAAGAAGTCGCTCCTGTGGCTGCCTTTCATCGGGTGGTATCTGCGGAAGACGGGTCAGGTCGCCATCGACCGCGCCGCCGGGATGAAGGCGATGGGGGCCATGGCGAGGGCCTCGCGGGCCGCGCTCGCGCGCGGCAGCCAGATCGTGATCTTTCCCGAAGGCCATCGGCAGCCGCCGGGTGTCACCGGCACTTATCTGCCAGGCGTCGCGATGCTCTACGGCGAAGCCAGCGGCAATGTGCCGATCATTCCGGTCGCCCTCAATTCAGGCCTGTTCTGGCCACGCAATGCCTTCCGTCGCCGCTCCGGCCGCATCGTAATGGAAATCCAGCCGCCGATGCCGCCGGGTCTTGACCGGCGCGCCTTCATGGACGAGTTGCGCCACCGGATCGAAACGGCGACACGTGCCCTCGAAGCCGAGGCGCAGACGCGCTATCCTGACCTTGCGGAGTCGAGGGGGGAATAGATGCGTCCGCAAACCGCGCGCCTGGTCTCGGTCTATGTCGTCGTCATCGTTTTGGCCGCCGGCTTCGGCGCAGCGCAGGCCGCGGAACCGCGCACATTGACCGGGGTGCTCGGCGGTGCGGTCAGCGGTGCGGCGATCGGCCTGCTGCTGACCGTCTTCGAGAATGCGGTTCGCGAAAACTGGGCCCGGCGGTTGCGCCGCTTCAAGCCGTGGAAGATCGCGGTGGTGCGGTTCCTCGTCTATCTCGCGGCCTTCCGCTATGTGCCTGATGCCGTCTTCTGGATCGTGCGGCAGGTATGGCCGGACACCGAATCCTCGGCCTTCGTGGGGGAACATCACCTGTTCCGTTACTTCCTCTTTGCGCTCGCCGTGAACCTCTTCATGGCGGTGCGGCGTATGCTGGGCATGCGCTACCTGTGGGCGATGACGGTAGGGCGCTATCACCGGCCCCGCGAGGAAGAGCGCATCGTCGTCTTCATGGACCTCAAAGGCTCGACGCCGCTGGCCGAACGGCTGGGTACCGCGCGCTATCACGACTTTCTCAATGACGTCTTCTTCGATGTGGCCGAGCCGATCCTCGATACGGGCGGCGCCGTCTATCAATATGTGGGTGACGAGATCGTGGTGACCTGGGAGGCGGAACGCGGACTCAGGAATGCCGATTGCGTGCGATTCCTGTTCGCCGTCGAAGACGCACTGCAAGCGCGCGCCCAAGCCTATATCGACGACTACGGTTCCGCGCCCAGCTTGCGCGGGGCGCTTCATATCGGCCCGTTGATGGTGGGCGAGATCGGCGATCTCAACCGGCAGATCGTGATGATCGGCGACACGATGAACACCGCCGCGCGGATCGAAGGGGCCTGCCGCAAATTCAATCGCGACTATGTCGCTTCGGCCTCGGTGCTGGTGCGGCTTGCCGGTCTGCCCGCCGGCATCCAGTCGGAAAGCCTGGGTCCCGTGCCGCTGGCCGGCAAGGCGGGCGAGATGGAATTGTTCGCGCTCCGCCGCGCTCCTTCAACTCTATCGGTGGCCGCCTGATGCGCAACCGCACCAAACGCACGATCATCATCACCCTTACGACCACCACGCTCTCGGCGCTGTTCGGCGCGGCGCTGCCGCCGCCCACCACTACGGGCCTTGTGGGCGGGTTTATCGTCGGCGGCCTGATCGGCTATGTGATGACGCGCTTTGAGATTCAGTCCGCCGGCCCGTGGGCGCGCACCCTGAAGCGCTATCCGCTGCCGCTTCTGTTCGTCGGACGCTTGCTCTGCTACGTGGCGGCGTTCCTGATCATCCCGCATGGCGGGCTGTTCATTCTCCGCCAATTCGACCCGACGATCGATCTCAGCAGCGTGCTGACCGGCCGCAATCTGGCGCTGGCTTTCCTCTTCGCCTTCGTCATCAACTTCTTCATGGTCCTGCGCCGCATGATCGGGATGAAGACGATCGCGGCGATCGCCACCGGCCGGTACAACCGTGCGCGCGAAGAGGAGCGGATTGTCGCCTTCATGGACCTCAAGGGCTCGACACCGCTGGCCGAAAAACTGGGCACGGCGCGTTACCATGAATTTCTCGACGATGTCTTCTTCGACATGGCCGACTCGATCTTGGAGTTGGGCGCCACCGTCTACCAATATGTGGGCGACGAGGTGATCGTCACCTGGCAGACCGACCGCGGCCTGAAGAATGCCGCCTGCATCCGCTATTTCTTCGACGTCGAGGAGGCGCTGGCCCGCCGCCGGCAGATCTATCTCGATACCTATGGCGTCGCGCCGACCATGCGCGGGGCGCTCCATATCGGCCCGTTGATGGTGGGTGAGATCGGCGACCTCAACCGGACGATCGTGATGATCGGCGACACGATGAACACCACCTCGCGCATCGAAGGCGCCTGCAAAAAATTCGGCCGCGATTATGTCGCCTCGGCCGAGTTGGTGAAGCGCGTCACGCAACTGCCCCAGGGCATCAAGAGCGAAAGCCTCGGCCCCGTGCCGCTGGCCGGCAAAGCGGGTGACATGGAGCTTGTTGCCCTGGTGCGGGGGTGATCGCGATCCGGCCTTACCGGGCCGATGATCTCGATGCGGTGATCGATATTTTCCTGCGCGCGATCCGCGAAACAGCGGCGAGGGACTACGCGCCGGCGCAGATCGACGCCTGGGCGCAGGTCGATCGCGAGGCCTGGACCGTGCGGCGGGCAAGCCGCCCGACCTGGGTTGCGTGGATCGATGCAGCGGCGGTTGGGTTCAGTGATCTCGAAGCCGACGGGTATCTCGACATGATGTTCGTGCATCCTGCCCATCAGCGCATCGGGGTCGCGACCGCTCTGCTGACGACGGTCGAGGCGGCGGCGCGTGCGCAGAGGCTCTCGCGCCTGTTCACCGAAGCGAGTCTCACCGCCCGGCCCTTCTTCGAACGGCACAGTTTCGGCGTGGTGAGACAACAGACGGTCCATAAGCGCGGCCAGGACTTCGTCAATTTCGTCATGGAGAAGAGTCTCGGCTGAGGGCTAGGATCGCCCACGACTCGCAGCGGAGAGACCCATGGCACTCCACACCTATCTCACCTTTCTCCTGGCCTGCCTGGTCGTGATCATCGTCCCTGGCCCCACCGTGACCTTGATCATCGCCAACAGCCTGCGCCATGGCCGCCGCGCCGGTCTGCTCAATGTCGCGGGCACGCAAGCCGGGCTCGGGTTGATGGTGGCGGTGGTGATGCTGGGCCTCGCCTCGCTGGCGGCGGCGCTCGGCGAATGGTTCTTCTGGATCCGCCTCGCGGGTGCCGCCTATCTCATCTGGCTCGGCTGGAAACTGCTGACCGCATCGGGCGAGATCGATGCGGGCGGCGCGCCACGCAAACCGCGCGGCGGCTTCTTCGCGCAAGGCCTCGCGGTCGCACTGAGCAATCCGAAGACGCTGCTGTTCTTCGGTGCCTTCTTTCCCCAGTTCCTCGACCCCGCGCGCGACTTCACGGTACAGGTGGCGATCATGGGCGCAACCGCGATGACGATGGCCGTCCTCTCCGATACCAGCTACGCGCTCTTGGCCTCGCGGGCAGGCAGGGCTTTGTCGCGCCAGCGCATGCGCTTCATCACCCGCGCGAGCGGTGGCTTCCTGATCGGCGGCGGGCTCTGGCTGGCGCTGTCACGGTCGAAATAGAAGGTGTTGTTCCGATACTGGCAGGGTTCGCAAAATCACGGCCGCAGAATGTCTTTCGTCCTGCGGCTGTCGTAGAGAAAGACTTCGGGATCATCGACCCACTTACCATCACGCATCGAATAATTGCGAACGGTCATTTTGATGCCATCTGCTCCATCCCAACTTTGAATCGGGTCGTGCCATGTCCCATGGTCCGGATATCCGTATGTTCTGATCAACTCGATGTATTGGGTCTCTTTGGCGAACTCCGATCGCGGTGGCTGCATCGCAACACCGACCAGCGTGCCGGCCTTGTACGTATAAATGATGGTCGTCCCGTCGGGAGGGTCGCCATCTGTGGGGGTAGAATGGTCGCTGGTAAGTACGAGTTTGCTTTTCCAGTTGTCGGCTAAGTCATGCAACGTGCCGGCGACATCTCTGTATTTTCCAGATTTGAGATCATATTCCGCTTTCGACCCCAACTTGCCGTGCCAAAAAATTGTGTCTCGTGAGATAGGTAAGGCGATGTAGATGCGAACGGGGTCTACGGGATAACCACGGAATGAATAGCCGCAGAAGGCTTCCCT
>CAZNZI010000088.1:0-3658 GCA_964577475.1 uncultured Rhodospirillaceae bacterium | reverse complement strand
TCACGGTGAGGTTCCCGCCCCGTTTACGGGGAGGGACAGGATGGGGCTTAACACAAGGACGATGACTTGAACGGCACCGCGCAGAGCAATCCGATCGGACGGGAAACGGTGATCGGCGCCGCGGTTCTGGCGGTGGCTGTGGTTGTGCTGGGTATGGCCTATGGCGGCAAGGTCGCCGAGCGGGCCCCCGGCTACGATCTCAAGGCGCGCTTCGCCAAGGCGGACGGGATCGGGATCGGCAGCGAAGTGCGCCTGGCGGGGGTGCCGGTCGGCGAGGTGGTCGCCCAGGAGCTGGACCCCCAGTTCCACGCCCTGCTGACCCTGCGCGTCGCCCCCACGGTCGAGCTGCCCAAGGACAGCGCCGCCCTGATCGAAACCGACGGGTTGCTGGGGTCGAAATACGTAGCGATCCAGCCCGGCGCGGACGAGAAAAATCTTAAACCAAAGTCTGAATTCCAGTTCACGCAAAGCTCGATGAATTTGAACGATATCCTTGAATTGATTATATCTCAGGCTGAATCCAAACGCGGGGTAAAGCCCGCCGATCTGCCGGAATAGAGCCGCCCCATGCGACGCAATCTGATCGAGACGGTGATGGGTGCGGTGGTCCTGATCGTGGCCGCCTTCTTCCTGATCTTCGCCTGGTCGCAGGCCGATCTGGGGACCGTCAAAGGCTATGGGCTGAAGGCCTCGTTCCAGTCGGTGGGCGGCCTGGCCAACGGGGCCGATGTCCGGATCAACGGGATCAAGGTCGGCACCGTGCTCGACCAGACGATTGACCCGGCCAGCTTCAACGCCGATGTGCGGATGTCGATCAGCCCGGACATCAAGCTGCCCGAGGACTCGACGGCGACGATCGACAGTTCCGGCCTTCTTGGTGACAAATTCGTCCGGTTGATTCCGGGGCGCAGCAAGAACACCTTCCCCACCGACGGCAGCGCCACCGTGACCAACACCAAGACCTACAAATCGCTCGAACAGATGGTCGGCGAGATCATCTTCCTGGCCACCGATTCGGGTGGCGGCAAATCGGGTGGCGGGGACAAGGCCCCCGCCCCGGCCGGCGCCACCAGCGACAAGCCGTGACCCTGCCCGTTCGCCGGACTCGTTTCGCCGCCCTGCTCGCGGTGGCCGGTGGCTTCGCCGTCGCCACCCTGCCCGGCCTCGCCCAGGCCGAGGACCTGGTCTTCGACACAGCGGTCCTCCAGGGACTCGATAAGGTGACCGGCCGGGTGCAGAAGATCGACGCCCCCGTGGGCGCCACCATCCATTTCGGTACGCTCGAGATCGTGGCCCGCACATGCAGGAAACGCCCGCCCGAGGAACAGCCCGAATCGGCCGCCTTCCTCGACATCTGGGAGATCAAGCCGGACGAGCCGGCCACCTCCCTGTTCCGCGGCTGGATGTTCGCCTCAAGCCCGGCCCTCTCGGCCCTCGAACACCCGGTCTACGACATCTGGGTGCTCGACTGCGTCAACGCGGGCGACAAGGGGGCGGGCGACAAAGGGCAGTGAAAGGCCACCCGGCGCAGGGGCCACAATTCAACCGTTGAAGGGCGCCTTAAGCCCGTTCGACAAATACGTCATCGCGAGGTCGAACGCATTGCGTTCGAGCGACGTGGCGATCCTGGGTTTCCTCGGGGTCATGGATTGCTTCGCTACGCTCGCAATGACGTGTCCAAATTATGGAGCCGGCTCCTTCGCCTGCGCAGCGATGACCGCCAACGGGTCTTCCGTCAGCTCCGCATGGAACGTGGCCCGGCGCTGGAGGGCGTCGGAGAGAAGCCGCAGGTATTTCCAGCGCGGCACTTCCACCGCCCCGAAGCGCGACAGGTGCCGCGTGACGAACTGGGTGTCGAGCAGGCTGTAGCCGCCCAGCATCATCCGCGCCACCAGATGGACCAGCGCCACCTTGCTGGCGTCGGGGGCACGGCTGAACATGCTTTCGCCGAAGAACGCGCCGCCGAGCGAGAGGCCATAGAGCCCGCCGACCAGTTGGCCGTCCTTCCAGGTTTCGACACTGTGGGCGAGGCCGAGGCGGTGCAATTCGACGAACAGATGGATGATCTCGGTGTTGATCCAGGTCTCCGGCCGGTCGGAGGCCGGCGCCGCACAGCCCTTGATCACGTCTTCGAACCGGGTGTCGCAGGTGACCGTAAGCTGCCCCTTGCGGATCGTCTTCTTCAGCGAATGGGAGATGTGGAGGTTCTCGAAAGGCAGGATGCCGCGCTCGGCCGGGTCGATCCAATGCAGGCGCGGATCGTCGCGGTGGCGGGCCATGGGGAATACGCCCAGCGCATAGGCACGGAGAAGCTGCGACGGCGTTAGCGGACCCATGAGAGTCTGATGCTCCGACTCATCCCAACGCCCATTCTACCGTCCCGATCTCAAATCGTCATTGCGAGCGATAGCGAAGCAATCCACGGCATCAAGGACGTCCTGGATTGCTTCGTCGCTCGAACGCAATGCGTTCGACCTCGCAATGACGGCGTTGTGGTAAACGCGCCGCTCACCCCGCCTTCTCGACGAAGTGCTCCAGCCAGTGGACGTCGTAGTTACCGGAGAGGAAGTCCGGGTCGGTGAGAAGCCGCGCATGCAGCGGCAGCGTCGTCTTGATGCCGTCGATCACGAACTCGCCCAAGGCCCGTTTAAGCCGCATCAGGCATTCCTGGCGGTCGCGGCCGTGGACGATCAGCTTGGCGACCATACTGTCATAGTGGGGCGGGACGACGCTGTCCGCAACCAATCCTGAGTCCACGCGCACGCCCGGGCCGCCCGGCGGGTGGTAGCGGCCCACCCGGCCCGGCGAGGGTGCGAAGGTGACCGGGTCCTCGGCATTGATGCGGCACTCGACCGCATGGCCGGTGAAGCGGATGTCGTCTTGCGTGTAGGAAAGCTTTTCGCCCGCCGCGATCAGGATCTGCTCGCGCACCAGATCGACGCCCGAGATCGCTTCCGTGACCGGATGCTCGACCTGGAGGCGCGTGTTCATCTCGATGAAGTAGAAGTTGCCGTTCTCCCACAGGAACTCGAGCGTGCCGGCGTTGCGGTAGCCGAGCTTCTTGATCGCATCGACGGCGATCTTGCCGATGCTGGCGCGCGCCTTGGCGTCGAGCGCCGGCGACGGCGCCTCTTCCAGCACCTTCTGGTGGCGGCGCTGCAGCGAGCAGTCGCGCTCGCCGAGATGGATCACATTGCCATGATGATCGGCCAGGATCTGCATCTCGATATGGCGCGGATGGCCGAGATACTTTTCCAGATAGACGGCGCCGTTGCCGAACGCGGCCTGCGCCTCGGTGCGCGCGAGGCCGACGGCGGTCGCCAGCTCCTCGCGGGTCTGCGCGACCTTCATGCCCTTGCCGCCGCCACCGGCCGCGGCCTTGACCAGGATCGGGAAGCCGATGCGGTCGCCTTCCTTCAGCGCCGTGGCTTCGTCGTCGACCGCGCCGTCGGTACCGGGCACGCAAGGGAGGCCCGCGCGTGTGGCCGCGCGCTTGGCCTCGATCTTGTCGCCCATGGTGCGGATATGCTCGGGCGTCGGGCCGATGAAGGTGATGCCGTGATCCTCGACCATCTGGGCGAAGCCGGCATTCTCGGACAGGAAGCCGTAGCCGGGATGAATCGCCTCGGCATTGGTGATCGTCGCCGCCGAAATGATC
>CAZNZI010000087.1:0-1718 GCA_964577475.1 uncultured Rhodospirillaceae bacterium | reverse complement strand
GCCGGCCGAAAAATTGCCGCCTTCGTTATAGATCACCATCGCCTTGAACTGTTTGGCGACGAGTTTGATCGACTTGCCCAAGAGCTCCATGATCGCGGGTTCAAGCGCGTTCATCTTGGTGGTGAACTCGAGGCAGGCGACGCCATCACCGATATCCCAGAGCGACGCCGCATGATTCTTCAGGAGCGGCTGGCTGGTGAGCTTGATGTCTTCCAGCAGCAGCACGCCTTCGTCACGGACGATATCGTGATAGGTCCCGTCGGTGCCGAGTACCTGTTTCCTGCCGTTCTCGATACGATAGAACTTCTTGCCCGCAGCCAGTTTCAACAGTTCCGGCACCGGACGACTATCAGCCGCCAACTGCGTAGCGAACCAATCGGCGCCGAACTTGTCGATCAGCTCGAACGGGCCCCACTTCCAGGCATAGCCGAGCTTCATCGCCTCATCGACCGAGGCGAGATCGTCGACAACTTCCGGCACGAGGTTCAGCACATAGGAGAGCGTCGCTGCCCAGACGCGCCAGGCATAACGCCCGGCCTTGCTGGGCGAGGACATCAGCTTGCGCAAATCCGGCTTGCCGCCGCCGAGCTCATCGATCTCGGCCTTACGTTCGGGGCCATAATTGCCCGTGGCGAGATCGATCGCTTCCTTCACCTTGCCGCCATTGGCGCGGTTGATGCGGTAGAAGCCGCCCTTGCCCTTGCGCCCGGTATAACCATCCGCGATCATCTTGCGGATCAGCGGGACGTCGCGGTTGAGCGCCTGAAGCGGGTCATCCTTCGGAAGCGCCGCGACCATGCTGGCCATCACATGGGGTGACAGGTCGATACCAGTCAGGTCGAGCAGACCGAAGATGCCGGTTTTCGGGATGCCGAACGGCCTGCCGAAAACTGCATCGGCTTCCTCGACGCGCAGACCGAGATCGAACGCCTCCAGCACGGCGTTCTGCATCCAATAGATGCCGATGCGGTTGGCGATGAAACCAGGCCGGTCCTTGCAGGCGATCACGGTCTTGCCGAGCGCATAGTCGGCGAATTCGGAGACGGCCTTCACAGCCGCATCGCGTGTCTTCGGTCCCTTAACGATCTCTAAGAGCCGCATATAGCGCGGCGGGTTGAAGAAGTGCGTGACGATGAAATCCTTAGCGAAGGCGGGCGACATACCCTCGGTCAGGGTCGAGAGCGGGATCGTCGAGGTATTCGAAGAAACCACCGACCCCTTCTTGCGGACAGTGTCGATGCGCTTGTAGAGGTCGCGCTTCACGTCGAGCTTTTCGATCACCGCCTCGACGATCCAATCGCAATCGGCAAGCAGGCCGAGATGGTCTTCGATATTGCCCGGCGTGATCAGCTTGGCCGCCTTCTTGCTCATCAGCGGCGCGGGATCGGCCTTCTGCATACGCTCAATAGCGCTGGCAGCGACGATGTTGCGGTCATTAGCGCCCGGCGGGACGATGTCGAGCAGCACGGCGGGGATACCGGCATTGGCGACATGGGCGGCGATGCCGGCGCCCATGTTGCCGGCGCCGATCACCGCGACTTTCTTGATTGCCGGCATTTAGATCGCCTCCAGCACGGTCGCGATGCCCTGGCCACCGCCGATGCATTGGGTGGCGAGCGCATACTTGCCCTTGGTGCGCTTCAGGAGCGCCGCCGCCTTGCCGGTGATGCGCGCGCCGGTGGCGCCGAGGGGGTGGCCGAGCGCGATCGCGCCGCCGT
>CAZNZI010000086.1:0-7463 GCA_964577475.1 uncultured Rhodospirillaceae bacterium | reverse complement strand
AAGGTGCCGGTGAGCACATCGGCCCGGTCGGCGGCGCGCGCCTGGTTGAGCAAGGTCTCGAACTCGGCCAGATAGCGGTTGACGTAATCGCGGAACTGGCCGTCTTCCTCGTAGCGCGCCCGGATCGCCTGCATCTGGTGGCGGTCGAGATTCTTGAGAATCTTGCGCAGGAAGACCGACTGGTCGCCCGCGTGGAATTCGCGCCAAGTCTTGTCGTCGACGCCCGCCTGGAAGATGCGGCTGATATCGACCGACAGCGATTGCAGGCGTTCGACCACATAGGCCGCCGTCTGGAGGAAGCTTTCCACCTGGGCGTTGGCCGTCTGCTGCGCGATCGCCTTCGACTGCGTTTCCGCGGCGCTGGAAGCATCGACCAGTTCGCCGGCCTGGCGCGCGAAGGATTGGACCAGCGCGTCGGCGCTGTGGGCCAGGCGCTCGGCGGTGTGGCCGAGATCGTTCGACTTCTGCCGCAGCATCTCGAAGACGCTTTCGAGCTTGGTCGCCGTGCTTTCGGTCGAGTCGGACAGTTCCTGCGATTGGCGGCGCATCGATTCGCCCGAGCCGCGCACTTGCGAACTGATCAACTCGCTGCTGGTGGTCAGTTCGCGGATACCCGACTTCATCTGATCGACCGAAGCCGCCACCTGGGCGGCGGTCTTGTTGGCGAGGTCTTCGAATTCGCGCGCAACGTGCCTGAGAGCATCGCTCGAGCTTTGCGCATGGCTTTCCGCCTCGCGCGAAGCCTCGCCCAGTTCGACGGCGCTTTCACGCAGCTTCTGGCCGAACAGCTTGACCACTTCGGCCGAATCCTGCGCGACACGCGCGAGTTCGCCGGCCTGGCCGTTGAGCGCCTGACCGACGCCGCCAATATCGGACTCGGCGCCTTCGGCCGCCGAACTGAGCACGTCGGCCTGGCGGCGCAGGTCTTCGCCGGCGGCACGCACGCGCGCCGTGGCCTGATCGGCCGCACCTTGCAGATGGGCCGTACGGTCGTCGAAGGCGGCACTGACCTGCTGCACTTCGTTGACGGCGCGTGCCGCGGCCTGGGTGATGTCCTGGCTGCGCAAGCGAAGCGCCTCGCCCGCCGCCTGCAATTCGGTGCTGGCGCGGCTCGACGATGCGACCAGATCGTTCGCGTTCTGGCGCAGCGAGTCGGAGATGCCCTTGATCTTGCCCAGCGCCTGTTCGGCGGCACTGTTGAGATGGCGGGCCTGCTGGCCCACCGAGGCCTCGGAGAGTTTCGACTGGGTGGCGACCAGATTGGTGATGTCGGCCAGTTCCTCGGCCTGCTTGCGCAGACTGCCGCGGATCGACTCGGCGAAGGCCGCCGCGCGGTCGGCGCCGCGGTTCAACTCTTCGACATGCTGGCGCACGGCGTCGTTCAGCTCGCGGGCACGCACCGCCATCTGGTCGGTGCTGGCCGCCAGGGCACGGTTCTGGCCCTGGAAGGCGTCGGCCACTTCGCGCACGCGCTGCATGGCGCGGTCGGTCGCCGCCTCGACCGCGTCGCGGCGTTCGAGGAAGACCTGGCCCACGGTGCCCATCTGCTTGGAGGCTTCGTCGGACGCGTTGGTGACGGTTTCCACATGGCGCGCCATCGCTTCACCCAACTCACGGAACCGGGCCATCGCCTGGTCCGACGCGGTCGAGAGTTCGCGCGTCTGCACTTCGAGGCCTTCCTCGACGATCTTGACGCGCGCGAGTACGCGCTCGGTGACCTGATCGAGGGTAGCGGCCTGCTGTTCGAGCGAGTCGGAGACACGCTGGGTCTGCTCGGCCATGCGCGCCGAAGCGGCGGCCAGATCCGAGTTCTGGCGCATATAGAGGGCGTCGAGGGTTTCGCCGCGGCGCTGGAGATCGCTGCTGACGGCATCGGCACGCTGAGCCGCCCGTTCCGCGACCGAGGTGATGGTGGTCGATTGCTTGTCGACGATCACGGCCAATTCGTCGACCTTGCCCGAGGCGGCGCTGACCGCCTTGGTGATGTTGTCGGCGGCGCGGTGCAAAACCTGACCGGCGCTGTCAGCCTGCTCGGCGGTCTTGTCCGAGACCTCTTCGAGGCGCTGGACCTGTTCGGCCACGTTGACGTTGAACTCTTTGGCGCGGGCGACGGTTTCGTCGGTCGCGCTGATCAGCTCCTGGGTGACGTTGCGGATTTCCAGCACGCGCTCGATCGCGGTGTTGCTGTACCGCGACAGGGTCTCGACTTCGTTGCGCAGGCTATCAACGACGCGCTGGGTGTCGGCCCCGACCCGATCGGCCAGCCGCCCGAGGTCTTCGGTCTGCTTGGCCAGCACGTTACGGACATGCTCGGCCTTGATCGCGGCGGCTTCGGAAGCCTGGGTCAGTTCGGCAGCCTGACGGCGGAGCGACTCGGAAATCTGCGCCACCCGCGCCTCCGCACCCTCGCCCGGATAGGTGAGCTTGGTGAGGTAAATGCGCATCTGCGCGGCTTCATGCTTCAGGATCGTGCCGCGGTCGAGGAAGGCGACGAAAGTCCAGAGGATGGCCAAGGGCACGATGGCCGCGCCGGCCAGGCCACCGAACTCGCCCGGTTGCAGCTCGATGAAGTTGCCCCAGCCGACCGCCTTGTCGACATACAGGAAGCTGATCAGCAGCCAAGCAATGCTGAGCACCCCCGCGCCGATGTAGAGCGCGCGTTGCCGCCCCACCCCTTCGTTCAAGGCAGCGGTATCGGGCACGGCTGTGCGCTCAGGCGCGGCAGCACTGATCGTCGGCGTGACAGTAGGCACACTGGCGGCGTCGGCTTGACTGCTATCGGACATGGGCTCCCCGTTCCTGCGTCCGTGGACGCGAGTATAGCACTCCAGACCTTGCCGAAAAGCCCCGGAAAAGCAAAGGGTTTCGGGACGGGGAAAGAAGGCAGGGTGCCCACCGTCACAGGATTGGAACTGGACTAGGCCGCCTTTTGCCGACGGACAGCCAGGACCAGGGCGATCAGAGTAATGATATAGGGGGCTGCATCGGTCAACTGGTTGGGGAGCCCCAGCCCCTGCATACGGAGCCCCACAGCATCGGCCAGACCGAACAGCACACTGGCCCCCAAAACGCCAAGCGGATGGGCGCGGCCCAGCATGACCGCCACCACCGCGATCCAGCCACGGCCCGCACTCATGCCTTCCGAGAACAGGGTGACCGAGCCCAGCGAGAGCTGGGCCCCGGCTAGGCCGCAGAGCGCGCCCGAGACCAGAATGGCCACACTGCGGTAGCGGCGGACGCTGACGCCCAAGGTTTCCGCCGCCTCGCCCTGCTCGCCGACCCCCCGCAGGCGCAAGCCCCAGGTGGTCCGGAACAGGAAGATCGCCGTGGCTGCGACCAGGATCCAGGAGAGATAGGTGATCCAGGTCTGCCCGCTGACCACGCCGCCGATGCCAGGGATATCGGCAATGCCGGGAATTTTGATCGCGTCGAGTCCTTCCAGATTCGGGTCCTGGAACACGCCCTGGATGTCGAACAACTGGCGCAGCAGGAAGATCGACAGACCATCGGCCAAAAGGTTGAGACCGATCCCGATCACAATGGTGTCGCCGAGGAACAGTACGCCGCCGGCGGCCAAGGCGCCCGAGAAGACGGTGGAGGTGATGATGGCCACCAGCACGCCCGCCCAGGCGCCGCCCAGGAACCAACTGCCCGCCACGCCCGCGAAGGCAGCGCTGAGCATCAGGCCTTCCTGGGCGATGGTGAAGACGCCCGCGCGTTCGCAGATCAGCCCCGCCAGCGCCGCGAGCAGGATCGGCGTTACGGCCTGGACGGTCGAATGGAACAGCAGGGTGTCGAAGATTTCCATCGCCTAGCCCAGCCGCAGATGGCGCTTGAGACCTGCGCGGGTGGCCAGCAGCAGGATGATGATCGCCTGGAGCACCGAGGTGAGTTCGCGCGGGATCGAGGTGGCGCGCTCCATGCCGAAGCCGCCGATCTGGAGCGCCGAGAAGAACAGCGCCGCCACCACTGCCCCGGCCGGCTCGCCATTGGCGAGCAGCGCCGCCATCAGCCCGGTCCAGGTATAGTTGGGCGTGATCAGCGCACCGTCGGTGAAGCGGAACTGATCGCCGAGAACGATGCCCGCACCGACCAGCCCGGCCATCGCACCGCCCGCGAACATGGTGAGGATGGCCTGGCGATCGAGATGCACGCCGCCGTAGCCGGCGAAACGCGCGTTCAGCCCGCGCAGCCGTAGCTCGAAACCGGGCACCATCCGCTTGTCGAACAGGATGATCAGGCCGATCGCGACCATCATCAGGATCAAGCTGGTCGAGAGCTGCCCATCGATCAGCTGCGGCAAGCGCGCATCGGGCGCGATCATATGGCTCTCGGGGTTGCCGTTGGTCGGGTCGCGCATCGGAAAGCGCACCATATAGGAGGCAAGACCCTTGGCCGGATAGTTCAGCAGCAGGGTCGAGATCAGCATGGGGACGCGCAGCCGCACCTGGCCCCAGGCGGCGATACCGGCGTAGACCCCGCCGGCCAGCATCGCCGCCGCCACCGCGGCGATCAGACGGACCGGTCCCGGTAGCGGCAGATCGAGCGCGACGATGGTGGCGACCAACCCGCCCAGTACCAACTGCCCGTCGCCGCCGAGATTGACCATGCCGCCGCGCAGGGGCAACGCCACCGCCATCGTCATGCCGGCCAGCGGCACGGCCCAGGCGATGGTGTAGACGAGGTTGGGTCCGTCGAAAGCGCCATAGAGGATTTCGGTGTAGACCTCGGCGGGATCGTTGCCGGTGACCGCCATCATGATTGCGCCGATGACGAGACCCGCGACGATCGAGAGCGGTACGGGCGACCAAAGCCGCGCGATCAGCGGACGGCGCCGGCGGCTGGGCAGCGGCTGTTCCATCTCAGCCATGGCCCACCGCGCCAGCCATCAACAGACCCAGCTTCGCCTCATCGGCGGCGTCGGCGGCGAGATCGGCGACGATCTGGCCCTCATACATGACGAGGATGCGGTCAGAGAGCGACATGATCTCGCTCAGTTCCGACGAGACCAGCAGCACCGCGCGTCCCGCGTCGCGCTGGGCCACCATCGCCTGGTGGATGAACTCGGTCGCGCCGACATCGAGGCCGCGCGTCGGCTGTTCGGCGATCACCACCGGTGCCTCGTGGGCCAGTTCGCGGGCGGCGACCACCTTCTGCAGATTGCCGCCCGAGAGCGTGCCGACCGCCGTCATCTCGTTGGGGATCTTCACGGTGAAGCGCTCGATCAATCTCCGGGCACGCGCGCGCATCGCTTCGGGATCGAGGAACAGGCCGTGCGCCAACGGCGGCGCACGGTGGAAGCCGAGCGAGAGGTTGTCGGTGGCGCTGGCGGCCAGCGCCGTGCCGGTGATGGCGCGATCCTCGGGAATATAGGCCAGTCCCGCGAGGCGGCGGTTGCGCAAGGGCTCGCGGCCCACATCGCGCCCGGCGACCTTGATCGTGCCGCCTGTATGATCGCGCAGGCCCACAATCGCCTCGATCAATTCACTCTGGCCGTTGCCGGCAACGCCTGCGATGCCGACGATCTCACCTGCATGGACGCGCAAGCTGACCCCGTTGACCACCGGTTTGGCTCCGGCACCCACGGTCAGCGTCTCGACATCGAGCAGAGCTTTGTCGAGCTGCGGCTTGCCCCGGCGCGGCGTGAAGAAGACATTGCGGCCGGTCATGGCGCGCGTGATCTCTTCAGGATTGGTGTTGCGCGTCACCAGCCTTGTCGCGACGCGCCCATCGCGCAGCACGGTGACGCGGTCGGTCACGTCCATCACCTCGCGCAGCTTATGGGTGACGAAAAGAATGGTGCGCTTGTCGGCGGCCAGGTTGCGCATCACCGCGAACAGGCCTTTGCATTCCTGCGGCGTGAGAACCGCGGTCGGTTCGTCGAGCACCAGGATGCGCGCATCGCGGTAGAGCGCCTTCAGAATCTCGATGCGCTGGCGGACGCCGACCGGCAGCTGCCCGACGATCGTGTCGGGATCGACGGCGAGGCCGAAGCGGTCGGAAATCTCGCGCACCTTGGCGCGCGCGACGGACCGATCGATGAACCCGCCCTTCTCGGGCTCGGCGCGGTAGACGACGTTCTCCCACACCGTCAGCGAATTGAAGAGCTTGAAGGCCTGGTGGACCATGCCCAGGCCGTGGGCGATGGCGTCGATGGGTGAGGCGAATTTGACCTTCTCGCCACGGACAAGAATCTCGCCGGCATCAGGCTGATGCAGCCCGTAGAGAATGCTCATCAGCGTTGTCTTGCCGGCGCCGTTCTCGCCCATCAAGGCATGGATTTCGCCGGTGCGGACGGCCAGGTCGATGCCGTCATTCGCGAGCACGCCGGGGAATCGCTTGACGATTCCCCGCATCTCCAATTCGTCGGCCAAAATGAAATGTCCTCGCAGCGGGAGCGGAACGCCGTCGCCGGCGCCCCGCTCCGGCCGTCGATTACTTGCGCGGGTTCAGCATCGGATCGGTGAGTTTGATCTCGCCCGATTCGATCTTGGCGCGCAGTTCCTTCACCTTGGCGATGACGTCGGGGTGCTTGACGATTTCGCACTGCGACTTGTCGGCGCCGGGTTCGAGCGAGGTCAGCGTCACGCCGCCTTCCTTGAGACCATAGGCGACGATCTGCGGCTGATCGCCCTTCACCATGCCGAGGACTGCCTGCTCGAGCGCATTGTCGACGCGCTTCTGCATGTTGTCGATGATCGTGCCGGGCGCCTGCGGGCACTGGTTGGCGTCGATGCCGAACGCCATGATGCCCTTGTCCTTCGCCACCTTGAACACGCCGCCATTGCCGCCCGCCGCGACGGCATAGATCACATCGGCGCCGTCAGCCGCGACCGCTTCGGCCTGCTGCTGCGCGCGGACGGGGTCGGAGAACGGATTGTCGCCGCCGACGATCAGGGTCGGGCTGATCTTGATGTCGGGCTTGGCGGCCTTGGCGCCGTCCTGCCAGGCATCGGTCCAGCGATGCAGGAAGGGAATGTCGAGCGCGAGCACCGCGCCGACCTTGCCCGCCTTCGACATCATCGCCGCTTCGGCGCCGGCGAGGTAGCTGCCTTCCCATTCACGGAAGACGCTTTCCCAGACGTTTGGCGGCGGGTTGGCGATGAACTGGTCGACGATCAGGAACTTGACCTTGGGATTCTTCTTCGCGACTTCGGGAATGATGTCGTTGAATTCGAAGCCCAGCACGACGACGACATCGGCGCCGTCGCGCACGGCTGCCTCGACGTCCTGCTTGCGGGTGGTCGGGTCCTTGGCCTCATAGGTGCGCGCCTTGGCGCCCAGCTTCTTGGCCACGGCGTTGACGCCGGTCTTGCCCATCTTGAGGAAGTCGTTCACGCCGAGCGGATTCGGCGAGACGTAGATGATCATCTTCGGGTTGTCGGCGAGTGCCGAGCCCGCCGTCAGGACCGTCGCCGCGGTCAGCGCGGCGCCGAATTTCCAAAGGCCAGTACGCGTCATGG